>NZ_JBEXUG010000018.1:0-137984 GCF_040614315.1 Streptosporangium sp. NPDC006007
ATCTTTAGAGGAAGGGTCACCCCTCTTGGGGGTGGCCCTTTTTCGCGTTCCCGGGGGAGGTTTCTTGGGGGAGGGGCGGGTTTCCCCGGCGGGGGCGACGCGGTGAACCGTCGGGGTGCGGAGTGGGGAGCTACCGAGGTTTCGTTTTAGAGGTGAAGTTCGCCGGAGAGTACGGTTACCGCACGGCCGGCCAGTTCGACCCGGTCGCCTCGCAGGGTTGTGCGGATCCGGCCGCCGCGTTCGGAGAGCTGAGCGCCGAGCAGGGTGGCCGCGCCGAGTTTGGCCGACCAGTGGGGAGCCAGGGCGCAGTGCGCGGAGCCGGTCACCGGGTCCTCGGGGATACCGACCCGGGGGGCGAAAAACCGGGAGACGTAGTCGGCGCCGGGCTGCGATGCTCGGGCTGTCACGATGATCCCTCTGGCGTCCAGGGCTGCCAGCGCGGTGAAGTCGGGGGAGACGGTGCGGACCTCCTCCTCGGAGGAGACCTCCACCAGATAGTCCCACTCGTTCCTGCCGACCCAGCGCGGTTCGACCCCGAGCGCCCCCGCCAGCCCCGCCGGAGGTATCGCCGTTTCAAGGACCTTGGCTGGGAAATCCATGCTGATTAGACCTGTTCCGTCCCTTGTCACGGACAGGATGCCACTTTTCGTGGTGAACTTGAGGGTTTCTGGAGCGGATCCTGTGGAATACAGCACGTGCGCTGTCGCCAGGGTTGCGTGCCCGCAGAGGGCCACCTCGACCGTCGGCGTGAACCAGCGGAGCGAGTACGGCTCGCCGTCCTCTCCGCCGAGCACGAAGGCTGTCTCGGAGTGCCGCATCTCCGCGGCGAGGGACCGCATCCAGGCGTCCGGAACCGGATTGTCCAGTAGGCAGATCCCTGCGGGGTTACCCTTGAAAATCTGGTCCGTAAACGAATCGACTGTATAGATACGCATGACGTAACCCTAGTCCGTTCGGGGATATACGGCCCAAAACGGGTATGGAGGACATATAGACCAGTGCGCTAGCCGTACAAAGTGGGAATATGCGCTGGGCGTGTCGCAGGGCGAACCTCAGTTCGTCGGTTACCGTCCAAGGTGTGTAGGACAGGCCGGGCGCGGCGTGGTCCTGAGGAAAGGACGAGCCGATGGGGGCAGTGCGTAAGGTGGCTAGCTACCTTGGCCTGGGCGGTGCAGAGGATTACGACGAGTCCTATGACTACGAGGACGAGGTCGACGACGGGAGTGAGGACTGGCAGCCGGCCTCGGAGCGTGCGGCCAAGCGCTGGCGCGCGATGGTAGAGCCGTCGCGGATCGTCATGCTCACACCGCGTAAGTACAACGACGCACCGATCATCGGACGGCACTTCCGTGAGGGCCAGACCGTCATCATGGACGTCAACGGCATGAGCACCGCCGAGGCCACCCGGATGGTCGACTTCGCCGCGGGACTGGCCTACGGCTGTGAGGGCCGCATCGAGCGGATCGCCGAGAAGGTCTTCCTGCTGGCCCCCGCGGAGGTGGAGATCACCACCGGCTGATTCCGGAATGGAGCGCTCCGCTTCCGGACCGATGCCCCCGATCACCCGGCCCGGGGGCCCCTGCGGAGCAGGCGGGTCAGTTCGCCCAGGTCAGAGGTGGCGCCCTGGGCCCGCTTCTCGGCCTCGCGCGCGTATTCATGGAGTGCCCACACCGCGCTGTCGGCCAGCTCCCTCAGCTCCGAGAGCTGGGCGGTGACGTATTCGACGTCCGCCCGCTCACGCCTGCGGCGGCGCCAGAGCTGCTGGACCCCTCCCAAGACCAGGACCGGCGCCGGCGCGGCCAGTGGCAGCGCGGCCGGGATGAGGAGCGCCGTCAGCAGCGCCGCGACCCCGAGAACGAGCAGCACGTGGGCGAGCCATGGCCTGCCGCGTGTGGGAAGGCCCTCCCCGGTGATGTGTCCCTCCGCGGCGGCCAGCGACTCGGGGTCCGGACCTTCGGGGCGCAGCACCACCCGGTGTCCGAGCAGCGGAATGGTGACAGACTCCGGCGGGTCGACCTGGGTGGCCTTCACCAGCTCCTCGGCGGCACCGCGGACGATCGGCGCGGCCACGTGCAGGGCGAGGGCGGCGAGCGAGGGGGCGGAGCCGGGTCGCAGGTCGGTGATGAGGTGATCGGTGAGCGAGCTCGTCGGCGGCTCGGGGCCGTCCGTGTCGATCAGCTGCCGCAGCACGGCCGACTGCTCGTCCTCGCCCTGGACGGGGGCGGCCCCGCCCGAACGCCGAACCGGGCTTTCCGCCGCCCCCACCTGGGTCGAGGTGATCTCGGCGCAGCGGCCGAGCAGCCGGGCCAGCCGGGCCGAGGCCTGGACGGGCTGGGCGAGCTCCGGCATCTCGGCGAGCTCGGGGAAGTCCGCGAGGGACGGCGGCACCACCGTCGCCGGCTCGTGCGGGATCAGCGAGCCCAGCCACCGGCTGGGCTCGCAGTGTGAGGGGACGTTGACCGTGTCGAGCTTGCGGAGCACGAAGATCTTGCCGGCGGGGCCGTAGGCGCCTCTGGCGGCGGCTACCCAGAGTGCGCGCTGGCCGGTGGTCACCTGACGTTCCAGGGACAGCTCACCGAAGGCGATGCCGAGCCAGGAGGCGTGGATCCGGTCGCCCTGCCCGCAGGAGGCCAGGGCCAGGCAGAGGAAGAGGGCGGTCCGCCGCTCGTCGAGCCGACCGGCGCGGCCCAGGGGGACGAGCGCGTCCTCACCGCGGGTGAGCAGCGCGAGCGCCTCGACGGCCGGGGCCAGCCAGTAGTCGGGAACGTGGGTGATCCCCGGTGGCATCGGGGGGCAGGTGGCGTCGGCGGCCAGCTCCGCCAGGAGCGCCTTGGCGTAACGGCGCAACTCCGTCCTGGCGTGAGGGTTCGCGGTCAGGTCCGTGCTCAAGGCAGAGAACTCTCCGAAGTTGTGACCGATGACCGCGCCAGCGTAATGCGATTCGGTCATTCCCGTCGGGAGGCGCGCCGAACCCAACTTTGCCGGATGATCGCCTTGATTTGGTGAATCAAGGCGATCATCCGCTATCTGTCATCCGCTGGGTGGCTCACATCCGCTCGGGCACCGGCACGCCGAGCAGGTCCAGACCGGTCTCCAGCACGCGCAGGGTGAGCGCGCACAGGGCGAGTCGTGAGGCGCGGGTGGCCGGGGCGACGTCGTCCTTCAGTACGGGGCAGTTCTCGAAGAAGGCGGTGAAGGCGCTCGCGACGTCGAAGAGATAGGCGGCGAGCCGGTGCGGCGCCGAGCCCTCAGCGACCTCCGCCACGACCGAGCCGAACCCGAGAAGCCTCAGGGCCAGGGCGCGCTCGGCCGGGTGACCGATGACGATCGGGCCGGTCGCCTCGGCCGGGTCGACCCCGCCCTTGCGGAAGATGGAGCGGATCCGCGCCTGGGCGTACTGCAGGTAGGGGCCGGTGTTGCCGGTCAGGGCGAGCATGCGGTCGAAGTCGAAGACGTACTCGCTGTCGTGACTGACCGACAGGTCGGCGTACTTGACCGCGCCCATGCCGACGGCGTGGGCGATCTCCCTCCGCTCCACCTCGTCGTACTCGCTGTCGCGGACGACTTCGGCGGCCCTGGTCTCGGCCTCGTCGAGGAGGTCCAAGAGCTTGATCGACTTTCCGCTACGGGTCTTGAACATCTTGCCGTCGCCGCCGAGCACGCTGCCGATCTGGACGTGCTCGGCCCGGACGTGCTCGGGCAGCCAGCCGGCCATCTTGGCGGAGTCGAACAGCATCGACATGTGCAGGGCCTGGGTCGCCCCGATCACGTAGAGCAGCCGGTCGGCCTTGAGCTCCTGGACGCGGTAGCGGATGGTGGCCAGGTCGGTGGTGGCGTAGCCGTACCCGCCGTCGCTCTTGCGGATCATGAAGGGGAGGGGCTGGTCCTCGCGTCCGGTGTAGCCGGGCGGGAAGACGCACAGCGCGCCGTCGCTGACGACGGCGACGCCGCGCTCCGTCAGCTCGTCGCAGACCTGGGCGAGCATGGGGTTGTACATGCTCTCGCCGGCGATGTCGTCGTTGGTCAGCGTCACGCCGAGCTGGGTGTAGACCTTGTTGAAGTAGCGGACCGTGGCGTCCATGAAGATGTGCCACAGGCGCATGGTCTCCGGGTCTTCGGCCTGCAGGGTCACCACCCGCGTGCGGGCGCGCCGGTTGAACTCCGGGTCGCTGTCGAACTTGACCCGGGCGGCCTGGTAGTAGGCGTTGCCCTCACCGGCCTCAAGCTGGGCGACGGCCGCCTTCTCCCCGATGTCCAGCAGGTGCTCGATGAGCATGCCGAACGGGGTGCCCCAGTCGCCCAGGTGGTTCTGCCGGACGACCCTGTTGCCCAGGTGCTCGTGGACCCGGGCCAGCGCGTCGCCGACGATGGTGGTGCGCAGGTGGCCGACGTGCATCTCCTTGGCCGCGTTGGGCGCGGAGTAGTCGATCACGACGGTCTGCGGTGAGGAGGGCGGGGCGACGCCGCTTCGAGGGTCCCTCAGGACCTCCCCGGCTTGGCCGGCGATCCAGTCGTCGGAGAGCGTGAGGTTCAGGAAGCCGGGACCGCTGACCTCGACCGTTCCCGGGAGGTCGGTGAGATGGTCGGCGATCGCCTGGGCGACCTCCCGCGGGGCTCGTCGCAGTCGCTTGCTCAGGCTCATCGCGACGTTCGCCTGGTAGTCGGCGAACTGCGAGGGACGGATCAGCGGGTCTGCGTCGGAGTACTCGGTACCGAAGGCGGCTGCCAGCGCCTGCTGGACACGCTCGGTGAGTACGAGCTGCGGGTCGGTCATGACCTAAGGGTAGCGGCTGGCCCATTGTGGACCACCGTCCCGTCGGACGATCGTACGATCTTGAAAACGGCCGTCAGCACGGCCGAGGCGAGGAGGCCGACCGCGACCGCGACGAGGTCGTCGCCCAGGTCACCCGGGGCGAGCGCGAAGAACTCGCGGCTGAACGGGACGGTGACGGCCAGTGCGAACAGGGCGGCCATCGCGGCCACCAGCGCGATCCGCCACCAGACGTACGGCCGGGCGATCAGGACCAGCACCCACCAGGTGGTGATGAACAGTGTGATCACCGCCGCGGTGCGGTTCTCCGCCAGGCTGGAGCCGCCGTTCTGGGCGAGCAGGTACGACAGGTAGACGGCGATCGCGCAGACGACTCCGGCGGGGATCGCCAGGCGGAGCACGCGTGGCACGAACCCGCTCCTGGCCCGCTCGTTGCTCGGCGCGAGCGCGAGGAAGAACGCGGGGATGCCGATGGTCAGCGCGTTGACCAGCGTGGAGTGCCGGGGGGCGAACGGGAAGGCGAATCCGATGACCCCGGTGAGCAGGGAGAGCACGAGCGCGTAGAAGGTCTTGGTGAGAAAGAGGCTGGAGACGCGCTCGATGTTGGCCAGCACCCGCCGCCCCTCGGCCACCACGGAGGGCAGGCTGCTGAAGTCGTCGTTCATCAGCACGACCTGGGCGACCGCCCGGGTGGCGCCGCTGCCCGAGCCCATCGCCACGCCGAGGTCGGCGTCCTTGAGCGCGAGGACGTCGTTGACGCCGTCGCCGGTCATGGCGACCGTGTGCCCGCGTGACTGCAGGGCACCGACGAAGAGCCGTTTCTGCTGCGGGGTGACCCTGCCGAAGACGGTGTTGGCGTCCAGGATCTCGGCCAGTTTGCCGGGATCGTTCTCCGGCAGGGTGCGGGCGTCCAGCGCGTGCTCGGCTCCGGGGATGTTCAGGGAGGTGGCGATGGCCGACACCGACTCGGGGTTGTCGCCGGAGATCACCTTTATGGTGACGTGCTGCTCGGCGAAGTAGCGCAGGGTCTGGGCCGCCTCCGGGCGGATCCGCTGCTTGAGCACGACGATGGCCGCGGCCTCGACGGGGCCGAGGTCGTCGGGGTCGCGCAGGGAGGCCGCCCGGCCCAGGGCGAGCACACGCAGGCCGGTGGCGGCCAGTTCGTCGGCCTCGGCGTAGGCCGGGGTGCCCGGGGTGAGCAGGACGTCGGCGGCGCCGAGGACCCAGGCGCCCTGTCCGGAGAACTCGGCCCCGCTCCACTTGCGGGCCGAGGAGAAGGGCACCTTGGCGGTGGGGGTCCAGCCGGACGGGCCCGGGTGTTCGGCGCGGATGGCCTGGACGGTGGGGTTGGGGTCGCGGTCCAGGTTGGCCAGCGCGCCCAGGGCGTCGCGCACCGGCAGGTCGTCGCGGAGCGGGCGGACCTCGCCGAGGCTCATGCCACCCGCGGTGAGCGTGCCGGTCTTGTCCAGGCAGAGCACGTCCACCCGGGCCAGGACCTCGATCGCGGGCAGCTCCTGGACCAGGCAGTGACGGCGGCCCAGGCGGACCACTCCGACGGCGAAGGCGATGCTGGTCATCAGGACCAGACCTTCGGGGATCATGGTGACGATGCCCGCCACCGCGCCGGTGATGGCCTGGCCGAAGTCGTCGGCCTCCTTGAGCTGGCTCCAGACGAGCAGCGCGCCGATCGGGATCACCAGCCAGGTGATGTACGTGATGAACCGGGTGATGCCGGCACGCAGCTCCGAGTGGGACAGGTTGAACTTGCTGGCCTCCTCGGCGAGCCTGGCCGCGTAGGCGTCGCCGCCCACCCGGGTCGCGACGTGGCATCCGGTCCCGGCGACCGCGAAGCTGCCGGAGAGCACCTGGTCGCCGGGGGCCTTGTGCACGGGGTCGGCCTCGCCGGTGAGCAGTGACTCGTCCACCTCCAGCCCGTCGGAGCCGATCATCTCGCCGTCGACCAGCAGGCGGTCGCCGGGGCCGAGCAGGATGAGGTCTCCGAGCACGATCCGGTGGGGTGGGATCTCGACGTCCACGCCGTCCCGCCGGACCCTGACCGGGGCCTCGTTGACCACGGCGAGCCGGTCCAGGGTGCGTTTGGCCCGGAGCTCCTGGACGATGCCGATCGCGGAGTTGGCGACGATCACCAGGCCGAACAGGCCGTCCTGCCACTGCCCGAAGATCATGATCAGGGCCCAGAGGGCGGCGATCACGCCGTTGAACAGGGTGAGGACATTGGCGCGGATGATCGCCCACAGGGATCTGCTCGATCGGCGACGGACCTCGTTGACCTGTCCGCGGGCCACTCGTTCGGCGACCTCTCCCGTGGTCAGCCCCCGCTCCGCCAGCCGATCCACGCGACCCCCCGAGATTTGTGCGGCCTTATCACGATACGCGGGATCACCAGAGGCGGTGGGGACGATGGGAGGCGGCCAGGTGCTCGCCGATGCGGGCCACCACCCCCTGCCGGGCGAGTGTGGCGGCGAGTACGCAGGCGGCGCTCACCCCTTTCGCCCGCGAGGCGCCGTGCGCGATGACCACGGTGCCGTTCAGTCCGAGCAGTACGGCCCCGCCGTGGACATCGGGGTCCAGCCTGCGGTGGAGTTCCCTGAGCTGTTTTCGCTGCAGCAGGCCGCCGAGCCGGGCCGTACGGCTCTCCTTGATCACCTCGCGGAGTTCGGCGAAGGCGTAGCGGACGCTGCCCTCCATGGTCTTGAGCGCCACGTTGCCGGTGAAGCCGTCGGTGACGATGACGTTCACGGCTCCGGTGAGCAGGTCGTGCCCCTCGATGTTGCCCGCGAAGTCCAGTCCCGGGGTGGCCGAGAGCAGTTCGTGTGCCCGCTTGACGAGTTTGTTGCCCTTCTCCGGCTCGCTGCCGATGGTCAGCAGGCCGATCCTGGGACGGTCGATCTCCAGGGCGGCCTCGGCGTAGGCGGCGCCCAGGTGGGCGAACTGCACCAGCACCTCTGGTTTGACCTCGGCGTTCGCCCCCGCGTCCAGCAGGATGGTGGGGGTGGGGAGCGTCGGCAGGACGACGGCGATGGCGGGCCTGAGCACTCCCGGCTGGCCGCGGAGCCTGAGCTTGCCGGTGGCCACGACCCCGGCGGTGGATCCGGCGGAGACCACGGCGCAGGCGTCGCCCCGCCGTACCAGGTGGCAGGCGACGGCGATGCTGGAGCGGGGGCGGCGCAGGCTGGCGAGGGCGCCCTCGTCCATGGCCAGGGCCTCCTCCGCCCGGATGATCGGGATTTCGGCGGTCGCGCCGTGCAGGGAGAGCGCGTCCTGGAGTGGGCGGGCCGCGCCGACGAGGACGACGGGGATGCCGTGTTCTCTGACCGCCTGTACGGCTCCCGCCACGATCTCGTCGGGGGCGTGGTCGCCGCCCATCGCGTCCAAGGCGATCGGCGTGACGCCGGGAGCGTGGGTATCAGGCAAGCGGTCACCTCGTGCGGGATGGTTTGTCCGCATCGTAGGCGGGGTTGACGCTGGATGGTGCGGTCGGGGGGATCAGGGCCTGTCCGGGAGGTTCCAGTCGCTTCTCTCCCGGGAGACGATGATCTTTCCGAAGGTGGCCTGACCGGTGACCCTGATGACGGGTCCGCCATCCATGCCATGACCGCCCGATATGCTGCGCTTTGCGAAGAGCGCGCTAACCTCGTCGATGACGTGGGCGTTCTCGGGAACCCTGACGATCAGTTTGCCGAAGCGGGAGTTCACCTCAAGGGTGATCTCCCGGCCGCGGGTGTCGCCTCGGGCAGGTCGCGGATGATCGGGGCGAGCTCGCCCACGGTCACGGAGTTGTAGGTCGCCTCCAGGCGGTCGGCGTGCTCGACGCTGGTGAGGCGGCCGGTCGCGAGGGCCTCGGCCGGCACGCCCGCCACGCGGTCGCGGTCGGCGTCGGACGCGCGCAGGCCGGGGTCGGCGTCGGACGCGCGCAGGCCGGGGTCGGCGCCGGATGTGTGAGGGACGGGGGCGAGGGACGTCATGGGAGGGATTGTACGGCCATTCGAGATATATCGCGATAGAAATCTTGTCGGGTAACGGAACCGATGTAAGGGTGATTACGTCGGGTATATAAGCGCCGAGGACGCGCGACTGGTTGGAGAGGTTTACACCAAGAGCAATAAAAAATCGGAGGGAAAGCCTCAGTGATCTTGAAAGAGGGCCCCACGCGCGGATTCCGGGCCTATACCGCGAAGCATCTCGATGACCTGCTCCGCCGAGCCGGTCTCGATGAGGAGGAGCGGATCCGGGTCAGGGCGGTGGCGACCGTCCTGCCCTTCCGCACCAACGCCTATGTGGTGGACCAGCTCATCGACTGGTCGGCCGTGCCCGACGACCCCATGTACCGCCTGGTCTTTCCCCAGGCGGACATGCTGCCCGAGGCGGACGTCACCAGGCTGGCGGGTCTCCTCGGGAACGGCGCCTCGAACGCCGAGATCCAGGCGGCGGCGCACAACGTCAGGATGCGGCTCAACCCGCACCCGGCCGGCCAGCTCGACCTCAACGTCCCGATGGTCGGCCGGGAGCAGATCCCCGGCATGCAGCACAAGTATCCAGAAACGGTGCTTTTCTTTCCAAAGCAGGGGCAAACCTGTCACGCCTACTGCACCTACTGCTTCCGGTGGGCGCAGTTCGTCGGAGAGCCCGACCTGAAGTTCGCCTCCGACGACGTCGAAGGTCTGGTCGGCTATCTGAAGGATCATCCGGAGGTGACCAGCGTGCTGCTCACCGGCGGAGATCCCATGATCATGGGGGAGCCGGTGCTCCGCCGCTATCTGGAGCCGCTGCTCGCCGTGGAGCAGCTTGAATCCATCCGCATCGGCACCAAGTCGCTGGGCTACTGGCCGCAGCGCTTCGTCTCCGATCCGGACGCCGACGACACGCTGCGCCTGTTCGCCTCCGTGGTGGAGGCGGGCAAGAACCTGGCCTTCATGGCGCACTTCTCACACCCGAGGGAGATGGAGCCCCTCGTCGTGGAGACCGCGGTCTCCCGCATCCTCGCCACCGGGGCGGTGATCAGGACCCAGGCGCCGCTGATCAGGTCGATCAACGACACCCCCGGGACCTGGGCGTCCATGTGGCGCAGGCAGCTCACGATGGGCATGGTGCCCTACTACATGTTCGTGGAGCGCGACACCGGGCCGCAGGACTACTTCGCCGTGCCCCTGGCCAGGGGATACGAGATCTTCAGGGACGCCTACGCGAGCGTCTCGGGGCTCTGCCGCACGGTGCGGGGGCCCTCCATGTCGGCCACGCCGGGGAAGATCTGCGTGGACGGTGTCGCGGAGATCGCCGGGGAGGAGGTCTTCGTGCTCCACTTCATCCAGGCGCGCGACCCGGACCTGGTCGGGCGTCCCTTCTTCGCCCGGTACGACCCGACGGCCGTGTGGCTCACCGACCTGCGGCCGGCGTTCGCCGACCGCTTCCCCTTCGAGTCGGCGGCGACCGTCCGGCCGATGTTCGTCTGACCCGCCCGGATGGGCGGGGCCGGGCGGCCCGCCACGGCCGCCCGGTGGCCTACCGGCCCGGCGGGCGCACGGAGGTGCGGCGGGCGATCTGCGCCTGAAGTCTGGCCATCTGCCAGTGCAGCTCGATGAGCTGCTCGGTGAGCTGGAGGCGGGGAACCCCGGACGGGTCCTCCGCGGCCAGGTGGTCGATCGCGGTCGACAGCTCTCGCATCGCGCGCCCCCACTCCATGACGGCTTCCTAGGTTCGAAACAACGTTCGAATCATAGCGGAAGGTCGATCGCGGTGTCGGTTGATTGCCGGTGGAGACGCTCCGCGATCGGCGGGCGCTCAGCCTCCGTACACGGGGGTGATGTATCCGCGGGCCAGGGTGTGGGCGGTGACGGCGAAGCCCACCGCGGCCGCCGAGGCGCCGGGACCCACGCCGAGCCCGTCCACATCAAGGGCGTGCACCGCGAAGACGTAGCGGTGCGGCGGGCCGGGGGGCGGGGCGGCGCCGCCGTACGCCTTGACGCCGTAGTCGTTGGGGCCGTGCGCGCCGAAGGAGGTGCCGGGGCTCCCCGCGCCCGCGGGAAGCTCGGTCACCTCGGCGGCGATGTCGAACAGCAGCCAGTGCCAGAACCCGCTGCCGGTGGGGGCGTCCGGGTCGAAGCAGGTCACCGCGTAGCCACGGGTGCCGTCCGGGGCACCCGACCAGCGCAGCCGAGGTGAGATGTTCCGCCCGCTGAACCCCCAGCCGTCGAACACCTGGGCCTCGGACAGGGGCCGGCCGTCGTGAACGTCGTCGCTCTCGACGGTCAGCGCCGGGACCTTGGGCAGGAAGTCGTATGGAATCGGTGCTCGTGAGGGCACGGTTCACCTCCGATGGGAGCGTCTTGCCGGTCGCTCCTCATCCTGCCCTGCGATCAGACGCTGTTGTACGCGGCGAGCACCGTCCGCGGGTCGCCGTCCATCTTGATTTTGCCCTTGTGCAACCAGATGACCCGGTTGCAGGTCTCCTCGATCACGTCGAGGTTGTGCGCGACCAGGAAGACGGTGCCGGCCTCGTCGCGCATCTGTTTGATGCGCTCCTGGCTCTTGCGCTTGAAGTCGCGGTCGCCGGTCGCCAGCGCCTCGTCGATGAGCAGCACGTCGTGCGCCTTGGCCGAGGCGATCGCGAAGCGGAGCCTGGCTCCCATGCCGGAGGAGTAGGTCGACATGGGGAACTGCACGAACTCCCCGATGCCGGAGAAGTCGACGATCTCCTCGTACTTCTCCTTGACCTGCGCGGGGTTCATGCCCATCGCGTAGCAGCCGAGGACGATGTTGCGCTCGCCGGTGAGCTCGCGCATCAGCGCGGCGTTGACGCCGAGCAGGGAGGGCTGCCCGTTGGTGTAGACGGCGCCCGAGTGCGGCGGCAGCAGCCCGGCGATGGCGCGCAGCAGGGTGGACTTGCCGGAGCCGTTACGGCCGATGACGCCGATGGCGTCGCCGTGGTGGGCCACGAAGGAGACGCCGCGGACGGCGTGGACCTCCTTCATCTGCGGCCTGCCCTGACGCTTCAGCAGACGCATGAGGGCGTTGGCCGCGTTGCCCTTCTCCGCCTCGGTGGCCGCGCCGTACACCCGGTAGATGATGTGCAGGTCGTCCACGACGACCGTCGGGGTGCCCGAGGGGGAGTCGGGGGCGGGCTCCGGAGCGGGGCGCACTCTCACGCCGGTGTTCTCGGCGCCGGGATCGTCGGCCTTCACTTGGGGCAGCTCCTCGGTCAACTCAGCCACGGCCGTACTTCTCCTCGGCTCGCCAGAAGTACCAGAAGCCGCCGATCAGGGCGAACACCGCCCAGAATACGCAGACCAGCCAGACCCAGGGGCGTACACCGCCCCCGATGAGGAGACCACGCATGAGCTCTATGTAGGCGGCGGCCGGGTTGAAGTACATGACGTCCGCGACCCACTGCGGCAGACCCGCCCCGGTGGCGGAGCCCGTCCCGGGGGGCGGGGAGACGACCTTGAACTGGATGGAGAAGAACACGCCGGAGGCGTAGAGCCAGGTGCGCATGATGAAGGGCAGCAGCTGGTTCAGGTCGCGGGCCGTGGAGCCGATCCGGGCCAGGGCCAGGCTGGCGCCGATGTTGAACATCGTCTGCAGCAGCAGGGCGACCGGGATCAGCAGCCAGAGCCAGGTGATCGGCTCCTGGGTGACCAGAACCAGGGTGAGCAGCACGCCCATGGAGATCAGGAGCTGCTGGAACTCCTGGATCGTGTAGGCGAGCGGGAGCGCGGCGCGGGGAAAGTGCAGGGCGCGGATCAGGGACAGGTTGCCGGAGATCGACTTGGCGCCGCCGCTCACCGAGCGCTGCGTGTAGGTGAAGACGAACATCCCGGTGATGAGGAACGCGGGGTAGTTCTCGATCGCCTTGCTCGCGCCCAGGATCAGGCCGAACATCACCCAGTAGATGCCGGCGTTGAGCAGGGGGGTGAGGACCTGCCAGAGCTGGCCCAGGGCCGAGGCGCTGTACTTCGAGACGTTCCGCGAGGTCGCGTACGTCATGACGAAGTGTCGCCGCTCCCACAGTTGGCGCAGGTAGGCGGGCAGGCTGGGGCGTGCGATGGCACGCCGAAGTCCGTAACGCTCGGCGAGCTTGGCCAGCGGCTCCTGTCGGTTCGCAGGGGTGCCGTCATTCGGGCCGCCCGCCTGGGCGTCCGCGACCGCGGATTCCGGCTGGCTCATGGCAAGGACTCTATTGGATGCGAGCGGATGGAGTGCCTGCGGCGGTGCTCCGCCGAACACATTGGACAGGAGGTTCCAGGGTAATTGTGCGGTTCGCCGGCGAGCCTCCAGCCCTTGCGACGCCGTCAACGTTAGCCCAGGCGTGGGTCGCCCGAGGGCGATGGACGCGAGCATCCCCGGGTCCGAGGTATTTTGGCGTGGCCGTTCCCTTCCCATATATAGCTCTATGTCGGTTTTATGTCTTCTTGAGGGCCGGGGACGGCCATGTTGACAGGCGCATGGTGTCCGACTGGTGCGCGCGTGACCGAACTGCAACATCACAGAGACGGCTCGGTGTGGAGCGGTGCGGAATAGTCGCGTCCGACTGGTGTGGCGTTGGTGCGTCGGCCGGGACGGCAGGGACCGGGGGACCGTGAAGATCCCCCGCCGGGTCGCCCGGACTTCGGGAGCTCATGGCGACGTCCGCCTGTAGAGGGAGGAACACCGTAATGCGCGTTACCAGAGGCGCACGGATCATAGCCGGCAGTGCGCTGCTCGCTCTCGGAGCGGCTGCGTGCGGCGGTCAGGCCGCCACGAGCGGAGCCACGGGCGACCAGCCCGTGAGCATGGAGCTCCGTGAGCCACAGAAACTCTTCTATCCCGGCGACAGCATCGAAACCGAGGGCTCCGAGGTCATGGCCGCGGTCTTCGCCCCGCTGGTGAACTACACCGACGACAGGCGGGTGGTCGACAACGTCGCCGAGTCGATCAGGTCCTCCGACAGCAAGGTTTGGACGATCAAGCTCAAATCTGGTTACACCTGGCACAACGGTGAGCCGCTGATCGCGGAGAACTACGTCGACTCGTGGAACTACAACGCCAACCGGGACAACGCCCAGGGCGCCAACGGCTTCTTCAGCCGCGTCGACGGCTGGGCCGACCTGAACCCCCCGGCGGGCCAGGCGCTCTCCACCAAGAAGATGCGGGGCCTGAAGGTCATCGACGATCACACCTTCCAGGTCACGCTCAGCAAGCCGTTCTCCCAGTTCAAGACGATGCTGGGCTACGGGGTGTTCTTCCCCGCGCCCAAGGCCGCCTTCGGTCCCGACGGGAAGATCACCCAGGAGTACGTCAAGAAGCCGATCGGGCAGGGGTACTTCAAGTTCGACAAGCCGTACAACAAGGGTGTCGACCAGGTGATCGAGCTGAGCCGGTACGACAGGTTCCCCGGCGAGAAGCCCAGGTTCGACAAGCTCCAGTTCAGGATCTACACCGACTCCGAGGTCGCGTTCAACGATCTGCGCGCGGGCGTCCTGGACATCCACGACTCCCTGTCCCCGGCGGCGATCTCCAGCGCCAGGGCCGAGTTCGGCGACCGCTACATCGACCAGGAGGACGCGGGCGTCGGCTACATCGGCTTCCCGCTGCAGTTCAACAAGGTCTACGACAACGTGAAGGTCCGCGAGGCCATCTCGATGGCCATCGACCGCAGGACGATCGCCGAGACGGTCTTCTCCGGCACCCGCGCCCTGGCCGACGACTTCGTCAGCCCGCTGATCGACGGTTACCGCCCGAACGCCTGCGCGGTCTGCACCTACGACCCGGCCAAGGCCAGGAGGCAGTACGCCGATAACAACGGCCCCAAGCTGGTGGAATTGGGCTACAACAGCGACGACGCGCACAAGGAGTGGGTCGAGGCCGTCGCCAACAACCTCCGCGCCAACCTCGGTGTCGAGGTCAAGGTCAAGCCTTTTGAGAAGTTCGCCACGATTTTCAATGATCTGGCGGATCGGAAGTACGGCGGCATGTTCCGGGCGGGCTGGGCGATGGACTACCCGTCCGCGGAGAACTACCTGTCGCCGATGTTCTCCACGGTCGCGATCAAGACCGGCTCCAACTTCTCCGGCTGGTCCGACAAGGAGTTCGACGACCTCCTCGCCAAGGGCGACGCAGCCCCGTCGCAGAAGGAGAGCCTGAAGTACTACCAGCAGGCCGACGACATCCTGATCAAGCAGCTGCCGTACATCCCGGTCTACTTCTACCGGACCAACGCGGCGTTCTCCCAGAACATCAGGGGTCTCAAGATCAACATGCTCAACCAGATCGAGTGGGCCAAGATCGAGAAGACTCGCTGACGGACCGCGGGGGCCGGGTGCGCCGGCCCCCGGCGCCGGAGTCTCCGGCACGCCCCGGCGTCCTGGCACGCCCCGGAGTCGCCGGCGCCTCGGCGCACCCCCGGCGCCGTGCGATCCGCCGCCGGGGGCGGTCCCGGGCGGTGGGTACGAGAGGCTTGAATGGGCCGTTACATCATCAGGCGCCTGCTCCAGGCGATACCTGTCCTGCTGGGTGCCACCCTGCTCATCTACGCCGTCGTCTTCGCGCTGCCGGGCAACCCCCTCGCCGCGGCGGCGGCCGGCGATCGGGTGGACCCCGGCGTCGCCGCCTTGCGGGAGCACCACCGTCCGGGCGACCCGTTCCTGGTCCAGTACTGGCACTATCTCACCGGCCTGTTCCACGGTGACTTCGGCGTCACCTCCGCCGGTGTGCCGGTCGCCGATCTGATGGCCGGCAAGTTCCAGGTGACCGTCAACCTCACGGTGACGGCCCTGGTCATGGAGGCGGTCATCGGGGTGGGCCTCGGCCTGTACGCCGCGCTGCGCCACGGCAGGGCCCAGGACTCGCTGGTCCTGGCGTCGACCCTGGTGCTGATCTCCGTTCCCGCGCTGGTCACCGGCTTCGTGCTCCAGCTCCTCCTGGGGGTCAGGCTCAGGCAGGCCGGAATCGACCTCTTCCCCGTCGCGGGCATCGCCGAGGGCCGGCGAGGCTATCTCCTGCCCGGCTCCGTGCTGGCCGGGACGTCGATCGCCTACCTCACCCGGCTCACCCGGGCCAATCTGATGGAGACGCTGCGCGCCGACTACATCCGCACCGCGGTGGCCAAGGGGCTGTCCCGGCGCCGGGTCATCGGGCGGCACGCCCTGCGCAACGCGCTGATCCCGCTGATCACCTACCTCGGCGCCGACCTCGGCACGCTGATGGGCGGCACGGTGATCATCGAGACCGTCTTCAACCTGCCCGGTGTCGGCCGGCAGCTGTTCGACTCGATCCACCTGCGTGAACAGCCCGTGGTCGTCGGCACGGTGACCCTCCTGGTGCTGGTGCACATCCTGGCCAACCTGGTCGTCGATCTGCTCTACGCCGCGCTTGACCCGAGGATCCGCTATGAGTGACGTCCTTGCCCACGCCGACGACCGCCCCGGCCGTCCCGGCCACTCGGATCACCCCGGGTACGGCGGGCGCGGCGGACACGGCGGCCTGTCCAGGCTGTCCAGGTTGTTCGAGTCGCCGGGGTGGCCGGGGCCGGCGGGGGGATCGGGACCGGCTGGACCGTCCGGGCCTCTCAGACCGGCGAGCCTGTGCGGCGACGCCTGGGACGACCTGCGTCGCCGCCCGATGTTCATCGGCTCCGCCCTTCTCATCGGTATTTTTCTGCTTATGTCGGCATTCCCTCGGCTGTTCACCTCGGTGGATCCGTTCGACGCCACGACCTGCCTGCTCGGCGACGCCCGTCAGGGCATGAGCGACCTCCACTGGTTCGGCACCGACAACCTGGGCTGTGACGTCTACGCCCGCACCGTCTACGGCGCCCGCAACTCGATCGTGGTCGGTGTGACCACCACCGTCGTCACCGCGCTGGTGGGCGGCCTGCTCGGCCTCGTCGCCGGCTTCAGGGGCGGGGCGGCGGACACCCTGCTCTCCCGGGTCACCGAGATCTTCTTCGCGATCCCCTCGATTCTCGGCGCCCTGCTCATCCTGTCGATCCTCCGCACCGGTGACGTCTGGACCGTGGTGCCGGCGCTGGCCGTACTGGCCTGGCCGATGACGTTCCGCGTCATGCGGGCCGCGGTGATCACCGTCAAGGGACAGGACTACGTGATCGCGGCCCGGGCGCTCGGAGCCTCGGCCCCCCGCATCATGTTCCGGCACATCCTGCCGAACGCGGTCGCCTCCGTGATCGTGGTCTCCACGATCAACCTGGGCGGCTTCATCGCCGCGGAGGCCGGCCTGTCGTTCCTCGGCGTCGGACTGCGCTCGCCCGACATCTCGTGGGGACTGATGATCTCCGACGCCCGGCAGCGCTTCCTGGAGGCTCCGGGGCCGCTGCTCTTCCCGGCGCTGTTCCTGAGCCTGACCGTGCTGGCCGCCATCATGCTGGGTGACGCGGTGCGCGACGCCCTCGATCCGAAACTGCGCTAGGGGACCGCCGTGAAGAAGACCGTGGCGCCGGGGGCGACGTCGCCCGCCGGGATGGTCCCGGGCGGTGAGCCGCTGCTCGTCGTCGACGACCTGCACGTGGAGTTCGTCACCAGGCGGGGCGTGGTCAAGGCGGTCAACGGGGCCGGCTACTCGCTGAACCCCGGCGAGACGCTGGCCGTGCTCGGCGAGTCCGGTTCGGGAAAGTCGACGACCGCACAGGCGATCATGGGTATTCTCGACATGCCGCCGGCCAGGATCACCCGGGGGGAGATCCGCTTTCGGGGCACAGATCTGCTCAGACTGCGGGAGGACGCCCGCTCCCAGGTCCGTGGCCGGCGGATCGCGATGATCTTTCAGGACGCGCTCTCCGCGCTGAACCCGGTGCTCACCGTGGGCTCGCAGATCGGCGAGATGTTCCGGGTGCACCGGGGCTCCTCCAGGCGGGACGCCGAGAGGACGGCGATCGAGCTGATGGACCGGGTCCGCATCCCCGGCGCCAGGCAGCGGGCGCACGACTATCCGCACCAGTTCTCCGGCGGCATGCGCCAGCGCGTCATGATCGCGATGTCGATCGCGCTCGACCCGGAGGTGCTGATCGCCGACGAGCCGACCACGGCGCTCGACGTGACGGTCCAGGCCCAGATCATGGAGCTCCTGACGGAGCTGCGGCGCGAGAGCGGCATGGGCCTGATCCTCATCACCCACGACCTCGGCGTGGTGGCCGACGTGGCCGACAGGATCGCCGTCATGTACGGCGGGCGGATCGTGGAGAACGCCCTCGTGCACGACATCTACCGGGCCCCCGCCCACCCGTACGCCAAGGGCCTGCTGGACTCCGTCCCCCGGAGTGACCGCGGGGGCCCGGGGGAGCTGTACACCATCAAGGGCATGCCGCCCGACCTGCTGGACATGCCCTCGGGCTGCGTCTTCCACCCCCGCTGCTCCTACCGTCAGGACAACTGCGTCACGGACGCCCCGCCGCTCCACCCGATCGGCCCGACCCGCGGCAGCGCCTGCCACTACTGGCGGGAGGTGCTCCATGGCAGTCACGGGTGAGCCGATCCTCCAGGTCCGCGACCTGGTCAAGCACTTCCCGCTGACGCAGGGCGCCCTGCTGCGCCGGCGGATCGGTTCCATCAAGGCCGTGGACGGGGTCTCCTTCGACCTGAGACGCGGTGAGACGCTCGGCATCGTGGGCGAGTCGGGCTCCGGCAAGTCCACCCTGACCAGGCTTCTGATGGCGCTGGAACAGCCGACCTCCGGCTCGGTGCGGGTCAACGGCCGGGAGGTCGCCCGGATGCGGGGAGGTGAGCTCAGGCGGATCCGCCGCGACGTCCAGCTGGTCATGCAGGACCCGTACACCTCGCTGAACCCCCGGATGACCGTGGGCGACATCGTCGGTGAACCGTACGAGATCCACCGGGAGGTCGTCCCCAAGGGCGACCGCCGTCGCCGGGTCCGGGAGCTGCTGGAGGTGGTGGGCCTCAACCCCGACCACATCGACCGCTATCCGCACCAGTTCTCCGGCGGGCAGCGCCAGCGCGTCGGCATCGCCAGGGGACTGGCGCTCCGGCCGGAGATCCTGATCTGCGACGAGCCGGTGTCCGCGCTCGACGTGTCGATCCAGGCCCAGATCGTCAACCTGCTGGAGCGGCTGCAGGACGAGTTCGGCCTCGCCTACGTCTTCGTCGCCCACGACCTGTCGGTGGTCCGCCACATCTCCGACCGGATCGGGGTGATGTATCTGGGCAAGCTGGTCGAGCTCGGCGGGAACGGCGAGGTCTACGACCGGCCCGCCCACCCCTACACCCAGGCGCTGCTGTCGGCGGCGCCGGTGCCCGACCCGGACGGGCGGGAGCGGCGCCGGCGGATCGTCCTCCCGGGGGATCCGCCGTCACCGGCGGGGCTGCCGTCGGGCTGCCGGTTCCGCACCCGCTGCTGGAAGGCGCGGGACGTCTGCGCCGCCGAGGAGCCGCCGCTGCGGATCCGGCCCGGTGTCGCGCACGCCAGCGCCTGTCACTTCGCGGAGACCCACGGCGCGGCGCGCACCCCCTGACCTCCCCGCCGTCCCCTTCCCGGTGTCTCCCGGTGTCTCCCGGTGTCTCCCGGTGTCTCCCGGTGTCGTGCGGGTGTCACGGGGTGCGGGACAGCCGCACGCGCGCTCCGGGCGGAAGCCCGAGCCGCTGCGAGGCGTTGCCGGAGCCGACGGCGAGCACGACCAGGCCCGCCGAGTCGGTGAAGGCGATCAGCTCTCCGGGGGGCGCGGTGCCGAACGTCTCCCTGAAGGGCACCGAGAGGTGCCTTCTGCCCAGCCAGACCGTCAGCCTGCCCCTCGGCCGCACTCCCAGCGTTGCCAGGTCGCCCGCGCTGATCGACAGCTGGGCGTTGCCGTGGCCGTCCACCGAGAGCACCTCGCCCTCCGCCGTGTCCTGGTGCACCAGCGAGGTCGGCGGGGGCAGCGAGACCAGCCGGTTCAGAGGGATCTCCGGCCCCAGGTCGGCCAGGGCGCGCCCGACGGCCAGGTGCGCGGCCACGGGGGCGAAGACGTCGCGCCCGCGGAAGGTCGGCGACACCGGTCTCCTGAAGAGATCCTCGTTGGCGAGCTCGCGGGCCGCCTTCGCGCCGCCGCTGGCGTGCACCGCCCACGACAGCACCCCGTTGTCCGGGCCGAGGAACACGTGGTCGCCCGCCTCGACCGCCACGGCCCGGCGCGAGCCGCCCCCGGGGTCCACCGCGGCGATGTGCACTCCTGGGGGGAGGTGGGGGATCGTCTGCGCCAGGATCGCGGCGGCGCGCCGTACGTCCCCGGAGGGGATCAGGTGGCACACGTCGATGATCCGGGACTCCGGTGAGAGTCCGGCGATCACGCCGTGGCAGGCGCCGACGTGGCCGTCCGCCAGGCCGTAGTCGGTGAGAAGGGTGATGACAGAGGTCACATCTGGTGACTGTACGTCTGGACCACGGCCATGAACAGCGGGAAATTCCCGACTATCCTGGCATCGGCTCTGTGGACGCGGTGTGGTCACCGCATGGCCGACAGAGGAGGAGAGCAATGGACACCGCGCCGACTCCCGGCGGCGGGGGCACGGCACAGCCCCCCGGTGGCGGGAACGCCGAGCCGCCTCCCCGGGGCGGGGAGACCACGCGGACCCCCGCGGACGGGGCCGCGCACCGGCCGGTCCCGCGGGCTCTGACGGACCGGGAGCGGGAACTGCTGGCCTTCGAGCGCCGCCGGTGGCGGTACAGCGGGGGCAAGGAGCAGGCCATCCGCGAGATCTTCGACATCTCCGCCACCCGCTACTATCAGCTGCTCGCCGAGCTCATCGACAGGCCCGAGGCGCTCGCCCACGATCCGATGCTGGTCAAGCGCCTGCGCCGGCTCCGCGAGACGCGCCGAGACGACCGTGCCGCCAGGAGGCCGGGCTTGCGCCCCTGACCTTCGGGGTACGGCAGGGCCACGGGGTCTCGGCGCGGAGCGGGCCATCGGGGCCCGAAAACGGCCCCGCGAGACGATGAGGGATCGGGAGAGGCGTGACCATGGACACCCCCGGAGGACTGCGGGCGATTCTCGCCGACCCCGCGGGAGCGGTGATCGGCCTCGACTTCGACGGCACGCTCTCCCCGATCGTGCCCGACCCCGAGGCGGCCAGGATCCACCCGGACGGCCCCGCGCTGCTGACCAGGCTCGGCGGGCTGGTCGGCGCCGTGGTGATCGTGACCGGCCGCCCGGCGGCCACGGCGGTCGAGTACGGCTCCCTGGCCGGGGTGCCGGGAGTGGTGGTGCTCGGGCACTACGGTCTCGAACGCTGGGAGGCCGGCGGGCTCACCGCGCCTCCCGTCCACCCCGGCCTGGCCCGGGTCCGTGCCGAGCTGCCCGCGCTGGTCTCGGGGATCGAGGGCGTCAGGATCGAGGACAAGCAGCGGGCGGTGGCCGTGCACACCCGCCGGGCCGCCGACCCGCGGGCCGCGCTCGACGCGCTGCGCGGCCCGGTCGCCGAGCTGGCGGCCGAGGCCGGGCTGGCGGTGGAGCCGGGCAAGTTCGTGCTGGAGTTGCGGCCGCCCGGGATGGACAAGGGCAGGGCGCTCAGCGCCTTCCTGCGGGAGCGGTCGGCGCGGTCGGTGCTGTTCGCCGGGGACGACCTGGGCGATCTGGCGGCGTTCGCGGCCGTGCGGGAGTCCGGGCTGCCCGGGGTGACGGTGTTCAGCGGGTCGGCGGAGATCACCGTGGAGGCCGACATCGTGGTGGACGGCCCCGACGGGATCATGGAACTGCTCCGCTCGATCGCCGATGCCATCGAGCCTTAAGCCGTCGGCAAGCGAAGGCGGGTAATTTGCCCGGCATGAGAAAGAGCTTCCTCGCCCTCGCTGCGCTGGCCGGCGCCGCGGTGCTCGTCGCCCCGATGACCGCCTCGGCCTCCGCCTCCTCCGTCTCCTCCGTCTCCACCTCGGCCACGCAGACCCTGTCCTTCCGCGGCCTGCACTTGACGATCCCCGTCGGCTGGACGGTCTACCGCGACAGCGACCGGGTCAAGGTGATAACCGGAGCGTGCCGTAAGCCGTCCTCCGGATATTTCACACCGAGGTGTGATGCCTTCTGGCTGTTCGGCCCGAAGGTGCTCAAGCGCGGGCACGAGGGTTTCTCGGCCTACGCGCCCGACCGGCCCTTCTATCCCGCCAGTGACGTGCAGCGCTGCCCCTTCAACGGCAAGTACGGTCAGGTCCTCGGGAAGGCCACCGTGGTGGGTCTCCGTCAGGTCGGCCCCGGGCACAGGGCGCACTACCGCTCCTGGGCCGGACGGTGCGTCACGTTCAGCAACGGCCGGCAGACCGCGACCTTCGACCAGCGTGAGTGGTACCTGCCCAAGTCCAAGATCCTCGTCGTGGACGTGTGGAACACGCCGGGGCTGGCCGGCAGGCTCAAGTACGCCACCTGGAGCTGATCAGGATCCCGCCGACGGCCGGCCCGATCAGGGCCGGGACCATGAGAAACGCCTGCTGGGTGCCGAACGAGTCGGCCAGCGCACCCGGCGGGAACGGCCCGGCGCCCACCGCCGACAGTCCTGTCTGGTCGGCCGCCAGTTTGGCCGCCCAGAGGTTGAAGGAGAACTCCGGGGCGACGCAGCAGAACAGCACCGCCCCGGCCGGCTGGAACCCCCGGCCGAGCCCTGCCCCGGCGCTCTTCCCGTTCCCCTGAGCGGTACGAGTCCCGACATCCCCGCGCTCCGCGTCAGCCGGGGGAGCGCCAACCCGGTCAGGACGCCGCCGACCGCCATCGTGGTGCCGTGCAGGCCGGCCATGGTCCGCGAGACCCCTGGTCGGCGCGGAGCATCGGGAGCGCGGCGCTGAGGCCGTACAGGTAGGTGGCGAAGACGCCGAGTCGATTGAAAATCACTGGAGTGCGGCGAGCTGGTCGGCGAACCAGCGGTGCGGGGGGAGCGCGGTGGCGGCGCCGGCCAGCCGGACGCCCCTGCGGGCGCGCTCGTCCTCCGGCATGGTGAGGCCCCGGTGGATGGCGCGGGCCGTGGCGGAGACGTCGTAGGGGTTGACCAGCAGCGCGTGCTCACCCAGCTCGGCCGCGGCGCCCGCCTCGCGGGAGAGCACCAGCGCGCTGCGCGGGGACAGGACGGGGGCCTCCTTGGCCACGAGGTTCATGCCGTCGCGGATCGGATTGACCAGCATCACGTCGGCCAGCCGGTAGGCGGCCAGCGAGCGCGGGTAGTCGTCCTGCACGTTGAGGATCAGCGGATCCCAGCCCTCGGTGGCGTACTCGTCCTCGATCTCCAGGGCGCAGCGCTGCACCGCCGCGGTGTACTCGCGGTATTCGGGCAGGTCGTGCCGGGAGGGGTAGGCGAAGGCGAGGTGCACCACCCTGCCGTGCCACTCGGGGTGGGCCGCGAGGAACTCCCGGTAGGCGGCCAGGCCCCTGACGATGTTCTTGGACAGCTCGGTCCGGTCGATCCGCACGATCAGCCTGCGGTCGCCGACCAGCTCGCGCAGGGCCCTCATGTGGGACTCCACGTCGGGCTCCGACGCCCGCGCCCAGAGCGCGTCGCCGTCCACTCCCAGGGCGTGCACGCCGATCCGGGTGGTCCGGCCACCGTGGGCGACGGTACGGCGGGCGCGGTCGGCCTTCGCGCCGAGCACGGTCTCGCAGCAGTCCATGAAGGACCCGGCCCAGCGGTGGGTCAGGAACCCCGCGTGGTCGGAGCCCAAGACGCCCTCAAGCAGCTCGGCCGCGACCTCGTCGGGCAGCAGGCGGAAGTACTCCGGCGGCGCCCAGGGGGTGTGCGAGAAGTGGGCGATCCGCAGGTCGGGCCGCTCGCCCCTGAGCATGGCCGGAACCAGGGCCAGATGGTAGTCCTGCACCATCACCCTGGCGCCGGGCGGGGACTCCTCGGCCAGCGCCGTCGCGAACGCCTCGTTGTACGCACGGTAGGACTCCCACTCCCGGCGGAATCTGGCGTCGAACTGCGGCCGGTTGGAGGTGTCGTACAGCAGGTGGTGCACGAACCAGAGGGTGGAGTTGGCGACCGCGTTGTAGGCCCGCTGGAAGGTCGCCGGGGGGATGTCGAGCATCCGCAGCGCCCCGGTGTCGTAACCGGCCTCGTCCAGCCGGCCGCCGGGGGCCAGCCGTACGACGCCGCGGTCACCGTCGGACAGGGCGGCGCAGACCCACAGGATGTCGAGCCCCCTGGCCACCTCGGACAGGCCGGAGACCAGGCCGCCGCCGCCCCGGCGCATGGTCGGCGAGCCGTCCTCGGAGAGGGTGAAGGAGACGGGGCCGCGGTTCGAGGCCACCAGGATCGCGCTCATATGGATCCCCTCGCCTGGGGAGGTGCTTGTCCTGAAGGTTAACCAAACATAACCGGCGACCGTAGGATGTCGGGCGACTGTGACCGCTGATGGGGGCTCGCGATGGCGCTGGACGAGACGACCGAGGAACTGGCGCGCGCGGCAGCCCAAGGCGACCACCGCTCGCTGGGTGAGCTGCTCAAGCGGATCGAGCCCGATGTGCTGCGGCACTGCGGGCGGATCCTCCCCTACCGGCAGGACGCCGAGGAGGCGTCCCAGGACACCCTGCTGGCGGTGGCCCGCAACATCGGCCGCTTCGAGGGGCGGGCCAGGTTCAGCACGTGGCTGCACATCGTGACCGCCAACTGCGCCCGCACCACCTACCGTTCGCTGAAGCGGCGTTCGGCCGAGCAGGCCTCCGACGAGCTGCCGCTGCACAAGCCCGACGTCGCCCGGGTGAGCGTGATCGCCGGTTCCCGGCTGGACCTGCTCGACGCGATGGAGGCGCTGGAGGCCGACAAGCCCGACCTGGCTCAGGCGCTGGTGCTCCGCGACATCTGCCAGCTCGACTACAGCGAGGTGGCCGAGCAGCTCGGCATCCCGCTCGGCACGGCCAAGTCCCGTATCCACCAGGCCCGTAAGTACGTCCAGGGAGCGCTGGGCGACGCCTACGGCTTCTGACCCCGCCGCGCGTGCCGACCGTGCCGTAGCGGTCGCCGATTCACCGGGGTCGGGAGGGCGCTCTCGGTCCAGTGGCTGTTCAACGGCCTGTGGCCCGGGAGGCGCCGTCCGAAAGATAACACGATGCGTCTCGCGGAGTGAGACGACTGGTCAGGACGGCCGCAGGTCGGGGTAGAGTGCATGAGACCTGCGTGTCAGGTCCACAACTGCATATTGCTCATCCAGAGGGGTGGAGGGACCGGCCCTGCGAAGCCCCGGCAACCCTCCCGGTTCAAGACTCGCGATCTGGCGAGGTCGGCCGGGACAGGTGCCAATTCCGGTCTGTGACCAGGGTGGTCGCAGACGAAGATGAGGGAAAGGCCTCGCTTCATGGCGCTCGCGAACACTGAAACCACCGTCCCCCTCGACCAGGCCGGCCACGTCGACGACCCGCGGAGCCCGCGGTTCGGCCCGGCCGTCGCGCTGTCCTGCCGTGAGTGCGGCGCCCGCTCCGAACTCGGCCCCGACTTCGCCTGTGCCGAGTGTTTCGGCCCTCTGGAGGTCGCCTACGACTTCGGCCGGGTGACCCGGGAGCAGATCGCCCGGGGGCCGGCCAGCATCTGGCGTTACCGTTCCCTGCTGCCGGTCCCGGCGGACGTGGCCGCCAAGCCCAACATGGCGCCCGGCTGGACCAGGCTCGTCAACGCCGGCAACCTCGCACGCGAGCTGGGCATCCGCTCGCTGCACGTGAAGGACGACTCCGGCAACCCCACGCACTCCTTCAAGGACCGAGTGGTGGCCATCGCCGTCGAGGCGGCCCGTAACTTCGGTTTCCACACCCTCTCCTGCTCCTCCACCGGCAATCTGGCCGGCGCCGTGACCGCGGCCGCCGCGCGGGCCGGGCTGGACGCCTGTGTGTTCATCCCGTCTGACCTGGAGCAGGCCAAGATCGTCATGGCCTCGGTCTACGGTGGCAGGCTCGTCGGCATCGACGGCAGCTACGACGACGTCAACCGCTTCTGCTCCGAGCTCATCGGCGACGAGCTGGGCGAGAGGTGGGGCTTCGTCAACGTCAACCTCCGGCCCTACTACGCCGAGGGCTCCAAGACGCTGGCCTACGAGATCGCCGAGCAGCTCGGCTGGCGGATCCCCGACCAGATCGTCATCCCGGTCGCCTCGGGCTCCCAGCTCACGAAGATCGACAAGGGGTTCAAGGAGCTGATCGCGCTCGGTCTCGTCGAGGACACGCCGTACCGGATCTTCGGCGCCCAGGCCGAGGGGTGCTCCCCGGTCTCCGCCGCCTACCGGGCCGGCCACGACGTGATCCGCCCGGTCAAGCCCGACACGATCGCCAAGTCGCTCGCGATCGGGAACCCGGCCGACGGTCCCTACGTGCTCGACATCGCCCGGCGCACCGGCGGCGCGGTGGAGGACGTCACGGACACCGAGGTCGTCGAGGCGATCCGGCTGCTGGCCAGGACCGAGGGCATCTTCGCCGAGACCGCCGGTGGCGTCACCGTCGGGGTGCTGCGCAAGCTGGTCGCCTCGGGGCGGCTCGACCCCGACGCCGAGACCGTGGTCCTCAACACCGGCGACGGCCTGAAGACCCTCGACGCGGTGGCCGACCAGGCGCGCCCCACCGCCGTCATCCGGCCGTCTCTTGACGCATTCCGTGCGGCTATCGCCTAGAACTCGTGAAAGGTACTTAATTATGAGCGTTTCTGTGCGGATTCCGACGATTCTCCGTACGTACACCGGCGGCTCCGCCGAGGTCGGCGGAGAGGGCGAGACCCTGCGTGATGTTCTCCGGAAGCTGGACGCCGACTTCCCGGGTATCGGTGCCCGAATTCTTGATGAAACGGGGAAGATTCGTCGTTTTGTCAATGTTTACGTCGGTGATGAGGATGTCCGATTCGCCGACAATCTGGACACGGCCACCCCCGCCGGCGTTCAGGTCTCCATCATCCCGGCGGTCGCCGGAGGCTGACCCCTCCCTGGTCGGATGCCGTCTGCCGTCGGGTCCGTCTCCCATCCCGGCGATCTGTCCCCGTACATCACGTCCGCCACACCCGCACCGGCCCGGCCGCGTGCGGGTGTCGTGTTTTATGACGCAAGCTCATATTTGTTGAGCCGGGACATGGTGCAATATTTAACTAACTAATCGTGATAGCAAAACTCTGCCTGCGTGTTGAATGCGTCCGTAAAGCAGTAGTTTGCTGATTGGCTCTGTTGCCCAATGCTCTATCACAGGTATGGTCGAGGACGATCGACGTAGGCGATGTCTCCGCCTCGGAGATTGAGGACTTCGCGGAGGAATGGGCGGCGTCCTCAAGTCCAGTAAGAGGAGTCGGAAGTGGCGCAAGGCACCGTCAAATGGTTCAACGCGGACAAGGGCTACGGCTTCATCGCGGTAGACGGTGGTAAGGATGTTTTCGTCCATTACTCCGCGATCCTGATGGATGGCTATCGTGCGCTCGAACAGGGCCAGCGGGTCGAGTTCGAGATCACGCAGGGACAGAAGGGCCCCCAGGCGGAATCCGTCAGGGCGGTCTGATTCGTCCGTCAGTTCGTCGGGAAGTGCCGGTGGACCCCACGGCAGCGCAGTCCGTGCGGATCCTCCCGCGCGTCGGCCCGGCTCGTCGTTTCGATCGGCGGGCCGGGCCTTCGTCTAGGCTGGGGCCAGGTCAGGGGGACTCTGGCTTGCACTCGGCAGGGGGGAGTGCTAAACAGTTGCTTAGCACTCTCCATTGGTGAGTGCCAAACCCTGGATCGAGACGATGGGGTCCGCCGAACGGAGTCGCGGACCCGTATGCCGTCGCGGGCGTCGGCTCGATCTGGTGCAAGCCACCCTGTGTTTGGGAGGTCTAGCCGTATGGCAGCCAAGATGATCGCGTTTGACGAGGACGCCCGGCGCGGTCTCGAGCGTGGTATGAACCAGCTCGCGGACGCCGTCAAGGTGACCCTCGGCCCCAAGGGCCGTAACGTCGTGCTGGAGAAGAAGTGGGGCGCTCCCACGATCACCAACGACGGTGTCTCCATCGCCAAGGAGATCGAGCTTGAGGACCCGTGGGAGAAGATCGGGGCCGAGCTCGTCAAGGAAGTCGCCAAGAAGACCGACGACGTAGCCGGTGACGGCACCACCACCGCCACCGTGCTCGCCCAGGCCCTGGTGCGTGAGGGCCTCCGCAACGTGGCCGCCGGCGCCAACCCGATGTCCCTGAAGAAGGGCATCGAGGCCGCCGTGGAGCGCGTCTCGGAGGAGCTCTCCAAGCTGGCCAAGGACGTGGAGACGAAGGCGCAGATCGCCTCCACCGCCTCCATCTCCGCGGGCGACCCGCAGATCGGCGAGATGATCGCCGAGGCGATGGACAAGGTCGGCAAGGAAGGTGTCATCACCGTCGAGGAGAGCAACACCTTCGGCCTGGAGCTTGAGCTCACCGAGGGCATGCGCTTCGACAAGGGCTACATCTCGCCCTATTTCGTGACCGACCCGGAGCGTATGGAGGCCGTCCTCGACGACCCGTACATCCTCGTCGTCAACTCCAAGATCTCCGCCAACAAGGACCTGCTCCCGGTCCTCGACAAGGTCGTGCAGGCCGGCAAGCCGCTGCTGATCATCGCCGAGGACATCGAGGGCGAGGCCCTGGCCACCCTGGTCGTCAACAAGATCCGTGGCCTGTTCCGCTCGGTCGCGGTCAAGGCCCCGGGCTTCGGTGACCGCCGTAAGGCCATGCTGGGCGACATCGCCATCCTGACCGGCGCCCAGGTCATCAGCGAGGACCTCGGCCTCAAGCTGGAGTCCACCACGCTGGACCAGCTCGGCCGCGCCCGCCAGATCATCGTCACCAAGGACGAGACCACCATCGTCGACGGTGCCGGTGACGCCGAGCAGATCGCCGGCCGGGTCAACCAGATCCGCGCCGAGATCGAGAACACCGACTCCGACTACGACCGCGAGAAGCTCCAGGAGCGTCTCGCCAAGCTGGCCGGCGGCGTCGCCGTCATCAAGGCCGGCGCGGCGACCGAGGTCGAGCTCAAGGAGCGCAAGCACCGCATCGAGGACGCCGTCCGTAACGCGAAGGCGGCCGTCGAGGAGGGCATCGTCCCCGGTGGTGGCGTGGCCCTGCTGCAGGCCGGCGCCAAGGCGTTCGACAAGCTGGAGCTCCCCGGCGACGAGGCCACCGGTGCCGCGATCGTGCGCAAGGCTCTTGAGGAGCCGCTGAAGCAGATCGCCGTCAACGCCGGCCTTGAGGGCGGCGTCGTGGTGGAGAAGGTGCGCAACCTCACCCCGGGTGAGGGTCTGAACGCCGCCACCGGTGAGTACGTCAACATGTTCGAGGCGGGCATCATCGACCCGGCCAAGGTGACTCGTTCCGCTCTGCAGAACGCGGCGTCCATCGCGGCGCTGTTCCTCACCACCGAGGCCGTCATCGCCGAGAAGCCCGAGAAGGCCGGTGCCGCTCCCGCGATGCCGGGCGGCGGCGACATGGACTTCTAAGTCCTGACGCTTTCACGGAAGAGGCGGCCCCGAGGTGCGGGGGCCGCCTCTTCTGGCGTCCGCGGTGTTCTCCGGCGGAGCCCGGTCAGCGCAGCCGCGCGGGCAGCTCCCGGGTGTGCAGGACGGTCAGCGAGGTGACCGCGCGGGTCAGGACCACGTAGAGCCGGGCCAGGCCGCGTGGCTCGGCGTCCACGATGTCGGCCGGCTCGACCACGATGACGTGGTCGTACTCCAGGCCCTTGGCCAGGGTCGCCGGGACGACCAGGAGACGATGCTCCTCGGCCGAGTCCTGGCTCAGCACGCGGTGCTCCAGGGCGGAGAGCGCCTCCGACACCGCGACGACCGAGGCGTCCGGGACGATGACGCCGATCGAGCCCTCCCGGGACAGCGCCTCCCGCGCCGCCTCCGTCAGGCCGGTGGCCGGTTCGGGCGCGTGCCGTACGGACAGCGAGCCCACACCGGGGCGGAGCGACCGGGGAGGCGCCAGATCGGGCGCGATCGAGGGCAGCAGCCGCGCGGCGTAGTCGAGGACCTCCCGGGGGACGCGGAAGCCCAGGGTGAGCTCGGTGACCGTGCCGTCCTCGAAGCCCAGGTGCGTCAGGACCTCCCGCCACGAGCGTGCCGACCAGGGGGTGGTGCCCTGCGCGATATCGCCCAGCACGGTGGCCGCGCCCGTACGGCAGCGCCGTCCCAGGGCGCGTAGCTGCATCGCCGACAGGTCCTGGGCCTCGTCCACGACCAGGTGCCCCAGCGGGGTGGTCCGCTCGATCAGGTCGCCGAGCTCGTCCATCAGCGCGCCGTCGGCCGCCGACCACTTCGCCGAGCGGAAGGACCTGGGGGGCCTGGTCCAGAGCAGCAGGGCCTGTTCGTCGGCGGTGAGGTCGTCCCTGGCCGCGGCGGCGAGGAAGCCGGGGTCGCTGAAGAGGCGGTGGAGCACCTGCTCCGGGGTCACCTTGGGCCACACCCGGTCCACGAGCTGCTTGACCGGCCTGGACCGGGCGACCGCGTCCTGCACCCGGTCGTCGGGGGCCTCCCCGCGCTGCTCCATCCGGACGAGCACCAGGTGGGCCAGCCGCTGGGCCAGAGCAGCACGGCCCGGACCGTAGCGCGTGGTGCCGCGGAGCGAGGCGACGATCTCACGGACCTCGTGATCGGCCACCCGGTAGCGGTTGACCCCCTTGGTGAACAGGACGCCCTCGTCCGGTTTGACGATGTGCGCCCACAGGGCCCGCCTGAGCACCGGCACCATCCGCGCGTCGCCCTTGACCGTGCCGGCCGCGGGATCCTCGGGCGCCCGGTGGTCGCCCAGGATGCCGGCGACCGTGGTCTGGTCGACCTTGACCTCGCCCAGCGCGGGGAGAACCGAGGAGATGTACGCGAGGAAGGCCCGGTTCGGGCCGACGATCATCACTCCGGACCGGGCGAGCCTCTCCCGGTGGGTGAAGAGCAGGTAGGCGGCCCGGTGCAGGCCGACGGCGGTCTTCCCGGTCCCCGGCGCCCCCTGGACGCACACGGTCAGCCCCGGCTCGGAGCGGACGATCTCGTCCTGGTCGGGCTGGATGGTGGCGACGATGTCGCGCATCGGCCCCGAGCGGGGACGCTCGATCTCCTCGGTCAGGATCCTCGACCGCCGGATGACCTCCCCCTGGTCGAGACGCTCGTCCTCGAAGGCGGTCAGGTCGCCGGCGTGGTAGCCGAACCGGCGGCGGAGCGCGACGCCCATCGGGTCGGCCGGGCTCGCCTGGTAGAACGCCCGCGAGACCGGGGCCCGCCAGTCGATCACCAGGGGGCGGCTGCGGTCGTCGTGGACGTGCCTGCGCCCGACGTGGACGGTCACGGGAAGATCGTCGTCGGCCGACCGGTCCAGGCGGCCGAAGAACAGCGGGGTGCCTGAGTGATCGGCCAGCGCCGCGACCCGCTGGTCCAGCAGCGCCTGCAGGATCTGCTGGGAGACCCAGTCTCCGGCGGCGTCGGAGGAGAGGGATCGGGCGTGTTCGCGCATCGCGCGCAGCGCGGCCCTGGAGGCGGCCAGATGCTCGCGTTCGGCGGCGAGGATCTCCGCGGGGCCGGCGGCATCCGCGCCGTCGCCGGATGGGCCGCCGGTTATGTGGGGGGACAGTTGTTGTGCGGGCACGCGAAAGCGCCTCCCATTCGATAAACGGAGGTGGTCGTAAGGCAGCGAATCGGCCAGCCTACCGATGCCCTTCGCACCGCTCAAAAGAATTACTCGCGTTTCCCCAATGGGACGCGGTGGCCGTTCGGCGGCCGAAGGAGATGACGCCGTCCGTCTCCGGCCGGATCGGCGGGGTGACCGCGTTGGCACGGTCCGTGTTTGTGCGCCAAAAACGCTAAAAAGCCGGGCAAATCCAGTGACTCGCGCAGATCATGGGGTATGTCGCCAGTGGCCATCGCGGCCTAGCGAGGGGGTGTTTGCTTTGTCGAAAGCCTGCGGTATCTCGTGGACCTGACACAGACGACGACGTGTTCGCCGTGTGATGTCAATCGCCGGCGAGCACGTCGTCCGCGTCGATGATCTGGTAGGCGTATCCCTGCTCGGCCAGGAACCGTTGCCGGTGGGCGGCGAACTCCTGGTCCACAGTGTCCCGGCTGACCACCGAGTAGAACCGCGCCCCGCCACCGTCCGACTTGGGCCGCAGCACCCGGCCAAGCCGCTGGGCCTCCTCCTGACGTGACCCGAAGGTGCCCGACACCTGGATGGCCACCGCCGCCTCCGGCAGGTCGATGGAGAAGTTGGCCACCTTGGAGACGACCAGGACCTGGATCTCCTTGTCGCGGAACGCCTGGAACAGCCGCTCCCGCTCCTTGATCTTCGTCTCCCCCTTGATCACCGGCGCGTTCAGGTGCTCGCCCAGCTCGTCGAGCTGGTCGATGTACTGGCCGATGACCAGAACCTGCTCGTCAAGGTGGCGCCGGACCAGCGCCTCGGTCACCCGGATCTTGGACGGGGTGGTCGCGCAGAACCGGTAACGTTCCTCGGATTCGGCCATCGCGTAGGCGAGCCGCTCCTCGTCGCTGAGCGTCACCCGCACCTCGACGCAGTCGGCCGGAGCGATCCAGCCCTGGTTCTCCATCTCCTTCCACGGCGCGTCGTAGCGCTTGGGGCCGATCAGGGAGAACACGTCACCCTCCCGGCCGTCCTCGCGCACGAGCGTCGCGGTCAGCCCGACCCGCCGCCTGGCCTGCAGATCGGCGGTCATCCGGAAGATCGGCGCGGGCAGCAGGTGCACCTCGTCGTACACGATCAGGCCCCAGTCGCGGGCGTCGAACAGCTCCAGATGCCGGTAGACCCCCTGCCTGCGGGTCGTCATCACCTGGTAGGTGGCGATGGTGACCGGCCGGATCTCCTTCTTGGTACCGGTGTACTCGCCGATCTCGTCCTCGGAGAGCGAGGTCCGATTGAGCAGCTCCTGCTTCCACTGGTGCGCCGAGACCGTGTTCGTCACCAGGATCAGCGTCGTCGCCTTGACCTGCGCCATCGCCGCCGCGCCCACGATCGTCTTGCCCGCGCCGCAGGGGAGCACCACCACGCCCGAACCGCCGTGCCAGAACGCCTCGGCGGCCTCCCGCTGGTAGGCGCGCAGCCGCCAGCCGTCCTCCTTCAGCGCGATCGGGTGGTGCTCGCCGTCGACGTATCCGGCCAGGTCCTCGGCCGGCCAGCCCAGCTTGAGCAGGTGCTGCTTGATGTTGCCGCGCTCGCTCGGGTGCACCGCCACACCGTCGGCGTCCAGCCGCTCGCCCAGCAGCGGCTGGATCTTCCTGGAGCGCAGCACCTCCTCAAGCACGGCCCGGTCGGTGCTCGTCAGGACGAGGCCGTGGACGGGGTGTTTCTCCAGCCGGAGCCTGCCGTAGCGCGCCATGGTCTCGACCACGTCCACCAGCAGCGCGTGCGGCACCGGGTAGCGGCTGTGGCTGATCAGCGCGTCGATCACCTGCTCGGCGTCGTGCCCGGCCGCCCGGGCGTTCCACAGGGCCAGCGGGGTGACCCGGTAGGTGTGCACGTGCTCGGGGGCGCGTTCCAGCTCGGCGAAGGGCGCGATCGCCTTACGGCACTCGTCCGCCCTCTCGTGATCGACTTCAAGAAGCAGGGTTTTGTCCGATTGGACAATCAACGGTCCATTAGTCACAGACTTCTCCCTCGTGTACGGCTGGCCAGCCCATGGTCGCACTCACGCGGGAGACTCGCCCGTTCGTTTCCCCGCTCCGTATGTCCAACGACGGATGTGCCCGCCGGCAGTCCCCGCCCCGCTCAGCCTCAGGAGGAACTCGCCACGCCCACGACGATGAGGGCGCCGACGCCCAGCACGAGCAGGGCGACGTTGACGCCGATGGCGATCCAGGACCACTTGAGCAGGTTCCTGGCGCCCCGGGGGTCGGTGTCGACCTTGCCGAGCGCGATACCGGACATGATGGCCCCGGCGATGCCGCCGAGGCTGATGTAGCAGGTCAGGCCGAGCACGATGCTGATGACCAGCGCCACGATCGCGTGAGTCCTGACGCCCTCGTTGTTCTGGTGGGGCACGGGCCCGTAACCGTACTGCGGGGGGTAGCGGCCGTAGGGCTGCTCGCCGTACGCCTGCTGGTCGTAGCCCTGCACGCCGTAGGGGCGTTCGCCGTACCCCGGCGTGCCGTATCCCGGCGTGCCGTACCCCTGGCCGCCGTACTCCTGCGTGCCGTATCCCGGTGTGCCGTACTCCTGCGCGCCGTATCCCTGGCCGCCGTACCCCGGCGCGCCGGGGTCCTGGCCGCCGTACCCCGGCACGCCGTGGTCCTGGTGGCCGTGGCCCTGCCCGGGGTGCCCCTGCCCGGCGGGGTCCTGCCCGGGGTATCCCTGCTGTCCGTGGTCCTGCTGTCCCTGGTCGTGTCCGCCGTACCCCTGCCCGTAGCCCGGGGTCTGGCCGGGGCCGGTGCTGTACGGACTCTTCCAGTCGTCCGGGTTGGTGCTGGGACCTTCGGGGTGACCGCTCACTCTGGATCGTCTCGCTTCTGTTGAACTTGGAACGTCAACGGATATCACGATATGGGGATTACGCCCGGTGGTGGGGCCGGTCGATCCGGGTGGCTCGCACGGTCACGACCAGCGGATCAGTTGATGTCGGAGATCCCGGTGATGCGGTGCAACGCGAAACGGTGCACCGCCGCACGGGTCTCGTCATAGGCGGTGAGGTAGCCGCCCTCCATCCGGGCGGGCTCCAGGATCCGGCTGGTGGCGTTGCCCTGGGAGTCGAGGTAGCCGATCCAGACCTGGGAGCCCTGCCGGATGGCGTCGCGCAGGGCGTTGAGCGTGGCGGTCGCGGGGGAGCGGGGCACCTGGCCCTCCGGAGCGTCCACCGGGGCGCGGCGGGATCGGTGAGCCGCGTCACCGGCGCGTACGGCGCGCACCGCCGCCGCCACGACGTCGGCCTCCGGGCCGTTGAACGTTCCGGAGGAGCGCGACGAGGGCTGGGAGTCGGTCCTGCGGACGTCGAGCTGAGCGATGATCACGTCACCGTCCAGGGACTCGGCGGCCGGGGCGTAACCCATCGCGCGCAACGAGTCGACCAGGGTCGCTCTGGCGGACTTGGAGGCGATCACGGTGGGGGCGAGCCGGCGCAGCCGCAGCGGGAAAGTCCGCTTGTCGGCCATCACCTCGTCCAGCAGCGAGGGGTCGTCACACCGGATGTACGCGCTCGCCGTACCCACGCGCATGCGGCCGTGACGGCGGGCCACGTCGGTGACCAGATAGCTGAGCGGCTGCGGGACGGGCGTGGTCGAATGACGCTCCAGCATCGCCAGTATCTCGTCGGCGCCCTGGCCGGCGTCCAGCACCCGCCGGATCGACCGCTCGCCGAACCGGTAGACCGTCGCACCGCCGGTGGACTCCACCTCGGCGGCCAGCGCCAGCCAGCGTCTCAGGTCGCCGGTGAGCGGCCCGGGGGCGACGGCGGTCAGGTCGGCCTGCAGGAGCACGTGGTCGAGCGGCTCCGGCAGCAGCGGGGCCAGCAGCGCGCCCGCCGGCTCGGCGCGGCCCCCGCCGGGCAGCAGGGCACAGCCGTGGCCCGTGAGCGCGCCCAGGCCGGTCACCCCGATCTGCTCGGCCTCGCGCAGCGTGAACTCCACCAGCTGGTCGCGCCGGCCGCCGCGACGGCGGGGCTGCTCCCAGGCCAGGCGCCCGCGCACCGACTCCAGGGCGGGGGCGACGCCGGGCCCGGCCGCGCGGAGCAGGCCCAGGGTCGTGGCGCGGACCTCGGCCGCGGCCGAGCGCCGCAGGTCGGGGTGGAGGGCGTTGAGCAGCCGGTCGCGCTCGTCGCGCTCACCGATCACCCCGGGCACCCGGTCCATGGTCAGCCAGGCCGAGGCCAGCATCACCCAGCGGTCCTCGGTGCTCTTCACCCGCCAGCCGTCGTAGGCCGGGGTGGGCAGCCAGTCGCCGTCGACCCCGCCGCTCGTGGCCACCATTCCGGCGGCGTACGTCACCTCGATGATCAACCCCATCACCCACTCGGGCAGGTCGAGCAGGCCCGCCGTCCGCTTCAGGTCGCGCACGGCCAGACCGCCGCTGCGGAGCACGCCGGGCGGGTCGGCGCCCCACCGCTCGCAGAGCTCCTCCACCGACCGGGTGAACGCGAACGCCTGCCCCGCCGCGGTGCGGTCGGCGAGCCTCCGGTCACGGGCGGCCCCGCTGAGCGCCGGCGGGACCGGGGACAGCTCCCGGTGGATCCGGCCGCCGCGCAGGAACAGGCCGATCTCGCGGGGCAGGACGACGGTCTCGGAGCCGGTGGCGCCGAGCAGCGCGCGGGACAGGAGCTCCTCGATCGGCGACTGGGCGGCGGCGACCCGCACCTCCCGGCGCGCGTTGGGCACCCGGCCGCTGGCCGGCCCCCACGCCAGCTCGCTCAGCGCGGACCTGGCCTGCGGCGAGATCTCCTGGATCAGCCGTCCGACGACCTGCGGGTCGCCGAGCAGCCCGGTGAGGGCCTGCCTGGTGTCACCGCCCCCACCTCCGATGTCCTGGACCAGCTCGGTCAGGCGCTCGGCGGAATGGTGCCGGAACACCTGCGCCGCGGGCGGGCCGAGCCCGGCGGGGGTCTCCAGCACCTCCCGCACCCCCGGAGCCGGGGTCAGGGCGGTGTGCGGCCCGTAGACCAGGGCGAGGGTCCGCAGCCGCTCGACCGTCTCCTTCAGTGCCGCCTGCAGTGTCGGGGCCGCGACGCCCTCCGGCAGCGCCCTGGCCATCTGGGTGCGCAGCCGCCGGTAGTCGACGGGCGTGGGAAGCACGACCAGCGCCTCCACCACCGAGAGCGTGAAGCGGTCGAGCCGGTCGAGGACGCGCCCGATCGCCGACGGACTGCTCGCTCGCCCGGCCAGCCCCTCGACGTGCGCCGGGACGGGGGTGATGAGCTCGGGTCGCACGGCGACGAGAGCCCGCAACTGGTCGTCGCTCCGGCCGCGCAGCCATTCGGTGAACTCCGTGCTCATTCCGCTAATGGTAGGAGGCATGACCGACAGAGCGGCGTCCGAGGAAATCCGTCGTCCCGGCTGATCGCCTGGACCGGGGGCCGGGGCAGCAGGCCGAGCGCGAGCCGTACCCAGGCGGCGACGAAACGATCACGCTCCGCGCGTCCCGGAGGTTCGCCCACGGTCTCCTGAAAAAGCCGGTAGTGGACCACCGCGCCGCCGAGCACCGCGCCGATCGCCGGCCAGTCGGGGGTGGTCCCGGTGTATTCGGGCTGGGCGTGGAACCAGGTGGTGATCGCGTCGAACATGGGCTGCAGCAGCCCCTCGCGCACGACCGCCACCAGCTCGGGAAATTGGCTCAGGTCGCGGAAGAAGACACGTGTCAGCTCGCTCTCCTCGCGGACCTTGGACAGCCCGGCCCCGCACAGGTGTGCCAGGCGCTCCTCGACGGCGATCGAGGCGTCGGCGGCACTCGTCTCCGCCAGGGTCTCGGCGATCTGCCTCCGGGTCCGGGTGGCGTGCTCGTTCACGGCCGCGGCCAGCACCTCGTATTTGGACTTGAAGTGCCGGTAGAGCCCTCCCGCGCCCGGGGAGAGCCCGGAGGCGGCCTCGATCTCGGCCACCGAGGTCGCCGAATAACCGCGTTCGGCGAACAGGCGCAGAGCTTCGTCGATGATCCGCTCACGCGTTGATCTCGTCATTTGTCTGCCGATACCTCCATCGTGACCCTACCCACTGACGAACTCACCCGAGCGGAGCTCGCCGCGTACGGCATTCCGGGGTTACCTCTTTCCCCGGCGGTTTGGCATCCTGCGATAGGCGGGCGGAGCGGAGTCCGCCGCCGGGCGGACGAGGAGCGGTGAAGACCGAATGGGTTCGGTGGGGTTCGACCTGGACATGACGCTGGCCGACACGCGTGCCGGCATCGCCGCCGTCTACGACGAGCTGGCGCTGCGCATCGGTGTGGCCATCGACAGCGCGGCCGTGGTGGCCAGGCTCGGGCCGCCGCTGGAGTTGGAGCTGGCCAACTGGCTGCCCGCCGAGGAGATCCCCGCGGCCGTCGCCGTCTTCCGGTCGCTGTACCCCTCGACCGCGGTCCCGGCCACCACCCTGATGCCCGGCGCGCGCCAGGCCGTCGACGCCGTACGGCGGGCCGGCGGCAGGGTCATCGTGGTGACCGGGAAGAACCCTCTCGACGCGGCCAGGACGGTCGAGTTTCTCGGCCTGGAGGTGGACGAGATCGCCGGTTCGGTGTTCGGAGCCGCCAAGGGCCCGGCCATCACCGACTTCGGCGCCCTCGCCTACGTCGGGGACCACATCGCCGACATCGACGCGGCGCGGGCGGGAGGCGTCGTCAGCGTGGCGGTGGCGACCGGTCACTATCCGGCGGGAAAACTGCGTGATCACGGAGCCGACGTCGTACTCGGTGATCTGACCGAGTTCGCGGAATGGTTCGACGGCTGGAGGATTCCCGCCGCACTCGTGTAATTCAGACTTGATTAGACGGTCGCCCTGGGCTCGCGCTGGGCATAACCTACATCCATTCCCTTTCACGACAGTCTGAACGAGGTCACCCCTGTGCCGAGTGGCAAGGTCAAGTGGTACGACGCCGACAAGGGTTTCGGCTTCCTCACCCGCGACGACGGCGGTGAGGTCTTCGTGCATTCTTCCGCGCTGCCCGATGGCGTGGATTCCCTCAAGCCGGGTCAGAAGGTCGAGTTCGGTGTGGCCGAAGGGCGCCGCGGTCAGCAGGCGCTCTCGGTACGCGTGATCGACCAGCCCCCCACGCTCGCCAAGACCGCAAAGCCGAAGGGTAAGCGCAAGAAGCCCGACGAAATGGTGGTGATCGTGGAAGACCTGATCAAGCTCCTGGACACGGTCTCCACCTCCTATCAGAAGGGCAAGCACCCGGAGGCCACGCACGCCAGGAAGATCGCCGCGGTGCTCCGTGCCGTGGCCGACGACCTGGACGACTGACCCGGACGACCATTCGGCCCCCCGGACGGCCGGTGAACCGGATGCCCGCCCCCGTGGCCGTCCGGATGGCCGATGGGGGGCCGGCCTTCCCCCTTGTTCGCGGCTCGGCCTGTTCGAGGCTCAGCCGTGGGGGTTGGTCAGCGGTTTGGTCCGCTTCTCCGCCGGGGGATCGTCGCGCCGCACGATCGCGGTCGTCGTTCCCCCGGTCTCCGGTCGCCGCCTCTTCCAGGGGGCGGGACGCCGGGTGCCGGAGCCCGCGGGCCGAGCCTCGGGGCTCTCCGATCCGGTGTCCGGGGCCGGGGCCGGGGCCGGAGCGGCGTCCCCGGCCGCGGGTGAGGCGCCGGAGCCGTCCGGAACGCCGGATCCGGAGCGCGGATCGTCCGGGGTCGTGGTCGTGGCGGCCCTGACCCTGGCGTCCCGCGCGCTGATCCGCCCGCGCCGCCGTACCACCAGCCAGCCGAGTGAGCAGCCGAGCAGCACGGCCATCACCGACAGCCCTCCGGTCCCGTCGGTGAACAGTGAGAGCAGCAGCCCGACCAGCCCGCCGATCACCCAGGCGACCTGCAGGAACGCCTCCACCACGCCGAAGGTCGACGAGCGCACCTCCTCGCCGATCTCGCGCTGCACGATCGCGTCCAGCGCCAGCTTGCCCAGCCCCTGGGCGAAGGCGGCCGTCAGCGCGACGGCCACCGCGGTCCACAGGGTGAACACGATCGCCGCCGCCACCGTGGCCACGGTCGCCAGGGCGAGCGTGGCCAGCACGATGACCTGCGGGGAGTGGTTGCGCGTCCAGGAGGCCACCGCCGTGGCGGCCAGCCCCCCGGCCCCGGCGGCGACCGCGAGCGCACCGATCGTGACCGCCGGGGCGAGGCCCGGAAGGTTCCCGTCCTGCACCAGGAAGAGCAGGTAGAACAGCAGGAACCCGGAGTAGAGACGGACGGCCACGTTGGCGCCCGCGCCCTCGGCGACCACCGGGCCCACGTTCAGCAGGGTGCGCCAGCGGTGCGGGCGCTCCCGCCCGTCCTCCTCCCGCTCCTCGAAGTCGGGGGAGTCCACGTGACGCGGGAGCCGTACGGCCAGCACGCCCAGGAGGATGAAGACCGCCACCGCCCCGCGCAGCGCCCACTCGGGGCCGGGCCACGCGCTGACGCCCGCGCCGATCGGGACCGCGACCCCTGCGGCGACCAGCGCGAACAGGGCGACCCTGGCGTTGGCGGTGACCAGCGCGATGTCGGCGGGCAGCACATTCGGCATGATCGCGGCGCGGGAGACGTTGTACGCCTTGGACAGCACCAGCACGGCCAGCGCCGCGGGGAAGATGGTGAACACGTCACCCGGGACGATCGCCGCCGCCATCGCGAAGCAGAGCAGGCCCCGGCCGAACAGGGTGCCCGCCATCACGAAGCGCCTGCCCGAGCGGAACCGGTCGAGGACCGGGCCGACGAACGGCGCGACCACCACGAACGGGATCATCGTGATCAGCAGGTAGAGCGCGACCTGGCCCCGGGCCTCGTTGACGGGGAGCTTGAACAGCGTCCCGGCCAGGGCCGCGGTGACCAGCGCGTCGCCCGCGCTCTGCGCCGCGGTCAACTCGATCAGCTGGCCCAGCCCGGTACGGCCCGCCCCCTGGGCGTGGGTCAGCCGCCTGGAGGCGCTGCCGATCCGCCGTGTTCCGTTCGCCGTGCCGCGCCCGGCCCGAACCGTCGCCCGGCTCGCGCCCCTGCCCGCCCGCACGGCCGTCCGGCCCGCGCTCCTGCCCGCCCGCACGGTCGCCCGGCCCGCCCCGACGGCCGAACGGCCGACCAGACGGCAGGCGGCACCCACCGTTTCGCGTGTTCGCTCCCACCCACCTGCCACGCATCAAGTCTTACCCGAATGCCGGATGGGATGCCCCGCGCGGTGGGGGCGCGCCCGGTAGCCCCCGTTCCCGGCCGGTGCGGGTACCCTCGGTCCCGAGAACGTCGCCCCGCAGAGCCGGACCCGCGGGCCGTCCCGGCGGCACGTCGCCGATGAACGGGTATCCGGTGCCGTTCGCTCCGGGCATAGGTGAGAATGAACTGTGAGTCAGCGCAGCGAGCTAGGCAGTAGGCACAGCAACCGTCCGGTTGCGAAGCCGGCGGAGGAGGACTCGTGAACCGCCCCCGAACCCGCGCCATCGTCCTCGACCCGGCCTGCGCCGCCGCCGTCGACCTGGCCCGTTCTGTGATCCAGGAGAACGTCAGACCCGACCAGGTGGGTGAGCACCTCGGGGCCGAGGCCGAGGGCGAGCGGATCGTCACCCACTACTTCACCTGCCTCGATCACGCCTACCGGGGCTGGCGCTGGGCCGTCACCGTCGTCCGGGCCTCCCGTGCGCGCAACGTGACGGTCAGCGAGGTCGTGCTCCTGCCCGGCGCGGGCGCGCTGCTGCCCCCCGACTGGGTGCCGTGGAGTGAGCGGCTGCGCCCCGGCGACCTCGGCGTGGGCGACCTGCTGCCCACCCCCGCGGACGACGCCCGGCTCGCGCCCGGCTTCACCGAGACCGACGACGACTTCGACCATCAAATGATCTTCGAGTACGGTCTCGGCCGGGCCAGGGTGCTCTCCCCGATCGGCCGTGACCGCGCCGTGCGGCGCTGGCACGCCGGCGAGTCCGGCCCGCACACCCCGCTCGCGCACGCCGCCCCCGCCCAGTGCTCCACCTGCGGTTTCTACTGGCCGCTCGCCGGCGCGCTGGGCACCGGCTTCGGTGTCTGCACCAACGAGTACGCCCCCGACGACGGCCGGGTGGTCGCCGCCGACCACGGCTGTGGCGCGCACTCCGAGGCCGCCGTGCTGCCCCACCAGGTCGAGCCGACCTCACCGATCCTCGACGACCACGCCTACGACCTCACCGAGGACTCCTCGGAGGCCGACCTGGCCGGCTCCGTGGACGACACCGCCGCCGAGCCGCTGGGCCACTCCTGATCCGACGCCGTCCTCACAGGCCGTTCACCGGCCGCAGGGGCGCCGGGCCGCCGGGCCGCCGTATCGCCCGCGGCCCGATGATCCGGCGATCCGCGACGCGACGTGACCTGTGGGGCCCCCGACCTTTGGACTCATCGCTGTGACTGCTGACATCTTCGGCACCGACCGACTGCGCTCCGCCGTACTCGCGGCCTGGACGGCATCGCCCGCGCGGTTCCGCGAGGACGCCAACGCGGAGGAGGACTTCGCGCTCGGCGGCTACCGTGACCGGCTGATCGTCGAGCTCGCCCAGAACGCCGCCGACGCGGCGCTCCGGGCCGGGGTGCCCGGCCGGCTCCGGCTGTCGCTGCGGGAGGGGGTGCTGTCGGCCGCCAACACCGGCGCCCCGGTGGACGCCACCGGGATCGAGGGCCTGTCCACGCTGCGCGTCTCCGGCAAACGCGGAGAGTCGGGCGCGGCGGGCCGGTTCGGCGTCGGCTTCGCGGCCGTGGTCTCGGTCTGCGACGAGCCGGTCATCGGCTCGCTCAGGTCGGGGGTCGTCCGCTGGTCCCGCGACCAGACCGCGGCCCTGGTCGCCGCCGAGCCCGCGCTGGCCAAGGAACTCGCCGAGCGCGGCGGGCACGTGCCGCTGCTGCGCCTGCCGTTCTCCTCGGGGCCGGTGGAGGTGCCGGCGGGGTTCGACACCCTGGTACGGCTGCCGCTGCGCGACAAGGCCGCCGAGGACGCGGTCCGGCGGATGCTCCAGGAGACCAGCCCCGCGCTGCTGCTGGGACTGCCCGCGCTTGAGGCGATCGAGATCGACCTGGACGGCGAGGTCAGGACGGTCCTGCCCGACGGCTGGCGGGTGGTCTCGGCCTCCGGGGGGTTCACCCCCGAGCAGGTGACCGAGCTGTTCGCCGACCGGCCGACCGAGGAGCGGGCCCGGCCGTACTGGCTGGTCCGCTGGGCCGTACCCGTCAGCGGAGCGGCGTCCGCCGACGGGGTGGAGGGCGAGCCGCGCCCGCTGCCCGCGCGGGTGCCGCCCGTGGTGCACGCGCCGACGCCGAGCGACGAGCCGCTCGACCTGCCCGCGCTGCTGATCGCCTCCTTCCCCATGGCCACCGACCGGCGGCACGTGGCCATGGGCCCGCTGACCGACTTCCTGGTCGAGCGCGCCGCCGACGCCTACCTCGAACTGCTCGCCGGGCTGCCCCGCACGCCCAGGCTGCTCGACCTCGTCCCCGGCCTGATGGGCAAGGGGGAGCTCGACGCCCAGATCCGCCGGGCGATCCTGCGCAGGCTCCCCGCCACCCCGCTGCTGCCCGCGCTCTCCCCGCCCGCCGCCGACAACGGCATGGGCCGGGGGACCGGCCAAGAGGCGGGCCAGGGGAGTGAGCCGGTCGTGGCCGGGCGGCAGGCGTCCGTGGTCGCGGCACCGGGCGAACTGCTGGAGAAGATCTCCGACATGGTTCCCGGCCTGCTGCCCGCGGGCTGGCCGTCCCGGCACCCCGCGATCACCTCGCTCGGCGTCAGGCGGGTGGAGCTCGCCGACGTCGTGGACATGCTCTCCGGCGACGCCGTCAAGGACAGGGCGCCCGCCTGGTGGCGGTCGCTGTACGAGGTGCTGCCCGCCGACGACCCCGAGGCGCTGGGCGCGCTGCCGGTGCCGCTGGCCGACGGCCGCCTGGTCCGCGGCCCGAGGGGCACGCTGCTGCTGACCGACGGCTCCGCGCTGGACCCGGCCGTGCTGGCCCCGCTCGGGCTGCGCGTCGTCCACCCCGAGGCGGCCCACCCGCTGCTGCTGCGGCTGGGCGCGGGCGAGGCGACGCCCAGGACCGTCCTGGAGGACCCGCTGACCCGTGCCGCCGTCGCCGAGTCGCTGGACAGCCCCGACTCCGAGGCGGTGGCCCAGGCGGTGCTCGCCCTGGTGGACGCCGCCGGGCTGGTCGCCGGTGAGCAGCCGTGGCTGTCGGACCTGGCCCTGCGCGGCGCCGACGGCGAGCTGTACCCCGCCGGTGAGCTGCTCCTGGCCGAGGGGGCGCTGGCCGGGCTGCTGGGCGAGGAGACGCACTTCGGCACGGCCGCGCCCGGGCTGGTGGACCGGTACGGCTCCCGGGTGCTGGCCGCGGCCGGGGTGCTCGACGGCTTCGCCGTGGTCAACGACACCGACGTCATGATCGACCCCGATGACTGCGACCACGACCTGGACCGCGAGGACGAGTGGCTGGAGGCCGTTCTCGACCTGCTGCCCGAGGTGGACGTGCCGCCGGTCGCCAGGGAGTTCTCCGCCGTCCGTGACCTGGAGTACGTCGCCGACTGGTCCGCGGCCCTCGCCCTCCTCGTCCGCCCACCGCTCCGCGCGGTGCTGCACCCGCTCCGCGTCCTGGTCGCCGGAGAGGTCGTGGAGGTGCCCTCCTACACCGCGTGGTGGCTCTCCACCCACCCGGTGCTCGGCGGGCGGCGCCCCACCCAGCTGCGGCTTCCGGCCGCCGACCCCCTGCTGTTCGGCCTGTACGGCGACGCCCCCACCGGGCTCGACGAGGCCGCGCTGGCGATGATCGGCGTCCGGACCACGCTGCCCGACCTGCTCGCCTCGCACGGCGGCCCCGACGAGGTCCTCGAACTGCTGGGCGATCCGGCCGTCGAGGTGGACCGGGCCCAGCTCCGCGCCCTGTGGGTGGCCCTCGCCGGGGTCGCCCCCGCCCGCGTCGCCCCGCCCCGGGCGGTGCGCGCCGTCCTCAACGGCGAGATCGTCGTCGTCGACGTCGAGGACGGTCACCTGCTGTCCGGCGCGGCGGAGGGGGGCGGAGGCGGGGCGGGTGAGCCGGTCGTGGTCGAGGCCCCGGACCTGCTTCCGCCGGTCGCGGGCCGGCCGCTGATCCTGGCCCCGTTCGACCTGGCCGAGGCGCTGTCGGAGCTGCTCGACCTGCCGCTGGCCGGAGAGGAGGCCCCCGGCGAGGTGACCTCCACGGGCGCGGTCCGCGAGGTCCCGGCGGCGGTCCGGTCACTGCTGCCGACCGCGCCCGCGACCTATGTGGAGCACGAGAGGCTGCTGGTGGACGGCGTCCCCTCCACCTGGCGGTTCTTCGAGGGCGCCGTGCACGCCTCGGGCGTGGAGGGGCTGGCGCGCGGACTCGCGTGGGCCTCGGGACAGTGGGGTGACCGGCTCGCGGTCGCGGCCCTGTTGCGCGACCCGGCCGCGGTGCCGCTGCTGCTCGCCGAGGCCGACCTGGACAGCTGGACCGCGTCGACCGGCACCTGACCACGCGTCCCGGCCGGACGGTTTGACACCGCCCGGCCGGTCGGGGCGCTCGGCGGGGCGGGCGGTCGTCATCTCACCGCCCCGGAGGCGCCCGGTCGTCGCGTCGGGGCCGGCCGCCGTGTCAGCGTGCCACGTCACCGTGGCGGGGCGGCGGAGGCGTGGAGGACGCGGGCGGGGTCGCCGTTCCCTGTCCGTCCGATGCCCGTGGGGTGGGAGGCGGATCCCGCCGGTCGCGGCGGCGGACGAACCACAGGCCGAACAGACCGCCGCATATGCCCGACACACAGGTCCAGATCCACCACTGGTGCTCCGGAGCCGGTCGCGCGATCAGAAGCACCACCAGGGCCACCGCCCACAGGCCGGTGCCCACACCGATCGTGACCGAGTCGTTGGTCTTCAACGGCTGGAGATCCGGGAGGCGAGGCTGGTTCACACGCTCCAGAGTAGGCGACGCGGCCTCGCCGGCGGTGGAACGCCCCTGGTGAGGCCACGGATCGATCTCCGGGGCATCACCACGGGGGACAGTCTTCAGGGCATCGCCACGGGAGATACCGGACAACGTCATGGGTTCACTCCTGAGGTGGACGGTCGCCGTCGTCCGCGCTCCGCTCCCGAGCTTGGCGTCCTCTCGGTCCGCGGTACCGGCTACGGGCCGGAGCACGGGATGGTCAGCGCATGCGGAGGACGGCCGCCCGCAGGCGGCGTACGTCCCGTAGCCGCGCCTCGTAGGTCGCGCCGAGCACGACGAGCAGCAACCCCCCGGCGGCCATCGGCACCCAGCGCGGTACGGCCATCACGACCTGCGCGATCCACGGCGCCAGCTCGTGCAGGGCGACGACCGCCAGGGTGAGGCCGCCGAGCAGCGCCGGAGCCTGAAGCCGCAGGCGCGCCCCGGCCGACAGTACGGCCAGGCAGACCACGCCGAGCAGCAGCGGCCGTACCCAGCCGGTGCCGACGAGCATCGCGATCGTGCCGGGCAGCAGGCTGGAGGCGAGCCCGGTGCCGTAGGCGGCCCAGGAGGAGATGGCGCGGCCACGCGCCCGCCACCAGCCGAACACCAGCAGGACCAGCGAGAACGGCACCGTGTACGCCTCGACCACGGTGATGTCGGAGGCGAGCAGCCGCAGCCACGAGGCGGCCAGCAGGAGACCCGTCCCCACGTATCCGGCCCACCGGCGGTCGGGGCGCAGCGCCGTACCCGCCATCAGCACACCGACGGTCGCGCATGCCAGGGCGGCCAGGGGCAGGCTCTCGGCGGCGAGCGCCAGGCCCACGACGGCCAGGGTGTACCCGGCGCCCTCCACCCCCACCGCGAACGACGAACGCCGGAACCCGCCGGCCACCGCCGTCGCCACGCAGGCCACGGCGAGCACGGCGAACGCCGCATGCCGTACCGGCCACTCCAGGGCGATCCCGGCGGACAGCGCCTCCGCGCCGGCGAGCAGCACCGCCAGGGCGGCCCCACCGGCCCGTACGGCCCGCTCCCGCCCCCGGAAGGCCGTCGCCGCGGCGATCACCGCGACCGACGGGAGCGCGACCAGCGTGGCGGATCGGCTCGCAAGCGCCCAGGAGAGCGCGAGCGAGACCGTCGCCAGTGCCGCCGAGGCACCGAACACCCAGTTCGTACGGCTGCGCGCGGCCATCCACGCCGAAGGTCCGAGAGCCGCGACGAACAGTCCCACCTCCAGCCCGTACGGCAGGCCGACCGAGACCGGCAGTGCCGCCGACACCACTGGCCAGGCCACCAGCCCGGCCCCGAACGCGCCCCTGCGCCCGGCGAGCCGCCAGGAGGCCGTCACCGCCGCGACCGCGACGAGAACCGCGATCACGATGAGGAGCGGATAGCGGGCGTGGGGGGCGGCCGGAGCCGACCACGGGTGGGCGAGCGGGCCGTAGAAGTCGAGGATCCCGGCGAGGGCGTCGTGCGTCGGTGGCACCGCGGACGCGGCCAGCATCACACTCAGCGCCACCCCGGCCCGCCGCCGAGGGTCGGAGACTCCATCCGCCGCCGGCCCGGCCCGCCGTTCGGGCTCGGGGGTTTCATCCGGCGCCGTTCCGGTTTGTGGCCGGGATCGGCGGAGGTGGAGAAGCGCGGCCAGCACCGCGCCGGCCGCCAGGGCCAGCGACAGCCCGTCGCTCACCGGCTGCCATCCGATCCCGGTGGTCACCGCCCAGATCAGGCCGGTCGCCGAGAGCACCGCCACGACCAGGGCCGTCGCGGCGGCCTCCGGCACCCGGGCGGTGAACGTCGCCACACCCCATGCGACCAGCAGGACGGTGAGCGCCAGGTATGTGCCGGTTCGGTCGGCGGTCGCGGTGGCAGCCGCGACCGAGGCCACCGGCACGGCCGTGACCGTGAGGGCACGCGCCCACCGGGGGTTCCCGGTCAAGGTCAGGCAGGCCACGAGCACGGAGGTCAAGGCGAGAAGGACCGCGAGATTCGCCGGATGGCCCCAGGCGAGGGCGACCGGGGCGACGGCCGTCGCGAGCGTACCGGTGACCAGGGCGAACAGTCCCATGGGAGCGGGCCGCCGTCTCACCGGCCCCTGTCCGGCAGGCGTCCCCCCTATGGGGGCCCCTTCCGCGAGCTCCGGCTTCATGGATCCCGGTTCCACGGGTTCCCGCGCTGAGGTTTCCCGCTCCGCGGGCTCCGGCTTCACGGGTTCCGGTTCCACGGATCCCGGCCTCGCTGATCGACGCCACGCAGCCATCGCCGAGGCGAGCGCCAGCAGTCCCAGCACGACCGGGGTGGAGGGAGGCGGCACGATCCGCCAGTCGCCGGTGAGGACGTGGGGCCCCGCCCATACATCGTCCAACCTGGTGAACGGGGCGAGCAAGGTGTTGATCACCGCGGGCGCGGAGGGAACGGCGGTGAGCACGGCCAGGCATCCGGCGGAGACCGCGCCGGAGGAACGGACCCGGGGATCGTTCAGGCCTGGAAGGTACCGGGCGACGGCCACGGTGATCAGCGCCCCGGCGGTGTACGGCACGACCTGCCAGCCGGGCGGGAGCAGCGGCCAGACGGGCGCGGCCACCCCGGCGACCAGCGTGAACGCCGATCCGGCGGCGAGGAGTTCGAGTCCGGGCGTCCTCAGCCTCGGGGCGACGACCACTCCGAGCCCGGCTGCCGCCACCAGCAGAGCCCCCTTGACCAAGGTGGCCGCCGGGCTTTCGGCCTGGGAGGAATCCCCCAACCTCAGCGCCGAGTCCAGGACTCCACAGGCCGCGCCCAGCGCCCACGTCACCCCGAAACAGCCCCTCGCCGTCGCCGGAACCGCCGGTGCCGTCCCCCTCTTGGCCCCGGTACCCGACATCAGCAGAGCGGCGTCGGCGGCGGCCGTCACCATGAGGGCGGCGGTGACCCAGGGGGCCGTCTTCCCCAGCGTCAGCAGCGGGAGGGGGAACTGGGCGAGCACGATCGCCACCGGCAGCGGCAGCCGCAACGGCAGCAGCCGCGAGTATCCGGCCATGACGAGCGCGACCAGACCGAAGAGCAGGGCGGCGTAGTCGAGTGGGGAGAGGCCGTCGGCTCCGGCCAGGCCGACCCGGCGGGCCGCGTAGCCGTCCAGGAAAAGCAGGGCGACACCGAACATCGCGATCGTCTCGGCGGTGGCGGTGAGTCCGCGCGCCACCAGGAGCCTGGGTGTGGCGAGGGTGAGCACCGTCACCCCGGCGAGGATCACCGCCCGTCCACCGATACCGATGTGTCCCCAGCTGACCACCGTGAACACCACGGCCGCGACGACGAGCAGCAGGCCGCCGAGGCCCAGCAGGAGGTTCTGCGCGGCCTTGGGGGAGAAGTCCTTACGCGGCGGAGGCTCCGCCGTGTGCCCTGGAGCCGTGTGCCCTGGAGGCGTGTGCCCTGGAGGGGTGGGGGACGGCGGGTTTCCCCGTCCTTCCCCGGCTGCCGGGCTCCGGAAGGCGTCCTGGGCCGAGCGCGCCCGGCCGGCGCGGAGCAGGCCGAGCAGGTGGCCGCGCCGGGTCAGCAGGTCCGCCTCCCTGACCCGTAGATCGGCCAGTGCCCTGTCCACCTGCCACAGCTGGGCCGCCACCGGTCCGTGGAGCGGCAGCGCGCAGCGCGGGCAACGATCCCGGGTCCCCGTGCCCTGCGGCCCCGTGACAGGTGCGCCGCATTCCGGGCAGCTCACTCCCGGGCGCGGGCGACGTGGCTCCGGCACCGGACTTTGATCGTGCATGGTACGGAGAATGCCGGACGCAGGTCACGAGGCGCTTGCAGCGAGGTACTCAATCCGGGCCGAGTACCTCACGGCCGGTGCCGGCCGACACTGGCACGGACACCGCGGTGGGCGGCCGGCGGCTCCGGGGCGGCATCGAACGCCACGGCCTCACCGAGGGGGGTTCATCGGGTACGGCGGGCGATGAAGGTGATGAGACCGGTGGCCCCGGCCGCCGCCGCCAGCCAGAGGACCACCGCCGAACCCGGCACCCCGGCGTCGGCGTCGTCCTCCCGCGCGTCGGCGGCCAGCGGGGTGCCCCCGCCCTGACCGGCGCCGCCGCGCCGGCCGGTGCCGCCCGTCGGTGTGGGGGCGGGCGGGGGAGCCGTCTCCCGCAGGACGCTCTCGGGCAGCGGCACCCGGTAGACCGGGCTGTTCCTCCCCTCGCTGCCGGTCAGCAACGCCTTGCCGTCGAGGGTGTAGGCGATCGACTCCGCCTGCTCCAGCTGGGGCATCGAGATCCGGGCGATCTGGTCCCCCGGCGCGCGGTAGACCGTGGCGGAGAAGTAGGTACGGATCACGAAACTCGATCCGTCGGGGGCGTAGGCCGCGTCGGTGGCCATGATGGGCGCGGAGCCGACCTTGCGGAGCACGTTGGTTCTGTCGGTGCGCAGCCGCTTCGGGGCCGCGTAGACCGAGCCGGAGAACTCCTTGCTCACGATGTGGAGCCGCCCGGTGCGGGGGTGCACCATGACGCCCTCGGCGTTGTGGCCGCCGTCCTCGTACCGGAACCGGTAGCGGACGGCGGGGAGGACGGCGTCGCGCAGCACGGTGGGCTCTGTCACCTTGTAGACCGATATGTCGGGCCATGCTCCGTCGAAGTTGTCGCCGATGTCGGCGAACCAGAGCACCCCCTGCCCGGTCTCGGGGTCCCTGGAGGCCGCCATGCCCTCCCAGTCGCGGGCCGCCGCCCCCCGGAGGGTGAACGTGGCCCGGGTCCGCCCGTCGGCGCCGACCGCGAAGAAGACCGGCCCGGCGGAGCTGTCGTTGTGGGTGTAGTAGACGTCCTTGTGCGTCGGTGAGACGGCCAGGCCGCTCGACTCGTTGATCCGCCTGTCCTTGAGGGTGAAGAGAGGCGACTCCCCGTCCGCCCGCGCCCCCGGGCCGAGTGGAGCCGCCACCCCGAGCAGCGCGGCCACCACAAGCACGCGAACGATGACATACCCCGGTCTACTCACCATCCAGCCATCATGCCCTGCGGGGCGCCGTACCGGCGGAAGCCACCACGGTCGCGGGCCGGGATTGGACGCGCCCGCCCGGGAGCGCCCCGGCCGTCGTCGCCCCTCCGCGGACTCGCCCCTCCGCGGACTCGCCCCTCCGCGGACTCGCCCCTCCGCGGACTCGCCCGTCCGCAGGGGTCTCCCGGCGTCGCCGGCGGATTCAGGGGCGGGACCCGTCCGTGAGGGGAGCGGGACTCGACGGGGGCGCACTCCGGATGCTTAGTGTGTGTTCATGGATTACACGCAGCTTGGCCGTACCGGTCTGAAGGTCAGCCGTCTCTGTCTGGGCACCATGAACTTCGGCCCCGAGACCTCGGAAGAGGACTCCTTCGCGATCATGGACCATGCCCATGAGCTGGGAGTCAACTTCTTCGACACCGCCAACGTCTACGGCTGGAAGCGGGGCGAGGGCGTCACCGAGAACATCATCGGACGGTGGTTCGCCAAGGGGGGCGGGCGCCGTGAGAAGACCGTCATCGCCACCAAGCTCTACGGCTCGATGGGAGACTGGCCCAACGAGGACCTGCTGTCGGCGCTCAACATCCGCCGCGCGGCCGATGCCTCGCTGAAGCGTATGCGGACCGACTACATCGATGTCTACCAGGCGCACCACATTGACCGGAACACTCCGTTCGAGGAGTTCTGGGAGGCCATGGACATCCTGAAGCAGCAGGGCAAGATCCTGTATGTCGGGTCGTCGAACTTCGCGGGCTGGCACATCGCCAAGGCCCAGGAGACGGCGGCCCGTCGCAACACCCTCGGCCTGGTCTCGGAGCAGTCGCACTACAACCTGATCGTCAGAGCCCCGGAGCTGGAGGTCATCCCGGCCTGCGAGGACTACGGGCTGGGCCTGATCCCGTGGAGCCCCCTCGCGGGCGGCCTGCTCGGCGGCATCCTCAGGAAGATCGACAAGGGGAGGTCGGCCTCTGAGCAGATCACCAAGGAGCTGGAGAAGCACCGAGGCAAGATCGAACGGTACGAGGCGTTCTGCGACGAGCTCGGAGAGGAGCCGGCCAACGTCGGCCTGGCCTGGCTGCTCCACCAGACGGTCGTCACCGCCCCGATCATCGGCCCGCGCACCCTCGACCAGCTCGACGGCGTCACCAGGGCCCTGGAGATCAGGTTGGACGAGAAGGCCCTCGCCCAGCTCGACGAGATCTTCCCGGGGTTCAGGACGGCCCCCGAGGAGTACGCCTGGTGACAGGTGGGAAAGGTGTGTGGTCACCGCGCTAGGAGACGAAGGCGCCGATCACCACGAGGAGCACGAGCAGGGTGAGCACCAGGGGGAGGAGCCAGCGACGGGGACGATCCACGTCCTGGAGCTTAGCTCCGCCCGCCGGGTGCCGAGGCCGACAGGGCGTACTCGGCGATCGGCTCGTAGCGGACCACGGGCCCGAGACGGCTTCTCACCAGGTGTACGGCGCGCGCCTCCCACGCGGTTCCGGCGAACGCCTCGAACGTCTCGACCAGGTCCCGCACGTCGACATCGGTGCGGGACCTGGCCAGGGTCAGGTGCGGCCTGAGCTGCCGCCGGTCCGTCTGTACGGCTCCCGCCCGCCGCGCCCCCGCCCCCAGGGAGCCGGCGAGGCGGATGAGCCGGGGGCGGGGGCCGTACACGCCGGCCCAGAGGACCCGCGCCTGACGGGCGGAGGGGAAGGCGCCGGCCCCCGCGAACGACAGCGTCATCGGCGCCTGGCGCGCCGCGGCACGGGCGAGCCTGGTGTCCAGCTCGGGCAGGATCTCCTCGGGCACCTCTCCCAGAAACGAGAGCGTCACGTGCCAGTTCGCCGGATCCAGCCAGCGGAGGGCGGGCCACGCGGCCCGGTGGGGGCCGAGCGCGCGGGTCAGCTCGTCACGCGCCCGCCAAGGCGGTAGCACCCCCACGAACAGCCGCATGCGACCTCCTGCCGATGGCCTTGGTCAGCATTATCACCGTGCCGACGCCGATCAGGGTGAGCATGCCCCCGACCACGACCCCCGCGCGGGGTCCGCCCAGCTCGGAGACCCAGCCGATCAGCGGCGAGCCGATCGGCGCGCCGCCGGTGAACACCAGCACGTAGATGCCCGTCACCCGGCCACGCATCTCCGGGGAGGCGGTGAGCTGCACACTGGTGTTGGCCGCCGTGTTGACCGAGATCAGCGCGATCCCGGCGGGGACGAGGAGGAGCAGGTAGACCGGGTACCAGGGGGCCAGCCCTGTGGCGATCTGGAACAGGCCGAACGATATCGCGCCGCCGATCAGCAGTTTCCGGCTGGGCCGTACCCGCCGGGCCGCCATCAGCGCGCCGCCCAGCGCGCCCACCGCGAACATGCTGGAGGCCAGGCCGAAGGACGACGCGCCGGCGCCGAAGGTCCCCCGGGCCATCAACGCGATGGACATCGAGAACGACTGCGCCCAGAGTGACACGGAGGCGACCAGCAGTATGGGCATCAGCAGGTCCGGCTGGTGCAGCACGTAGCGCAACCCCTCGCGGAGCTGCCCCTTGGCCCTGGGCACCAGGTCGGGGGTGGTCAGCTCCGAGGTGCGCATGAGCGCCAGACCGCCGAGCACGGCGAGGAACGACAGCGAGTTGACCAGGAAGATCGGTCCCGTGCCGCCGAGCGCGAAGATCAGCACACCCGCGAGGGCCGGGCCGACCACGCGGGCCAGGTTGAAGCTGGAGGAGTTCAGCGCGATGGCGTTGGACAGGTCCCGCCGTCCGACCATCTCGACCACGAACGCCTGCCGGGTCGGTATCTCGACGCAGAGGATGAGGCCGAGGGTGAAGGCCATCACGTAGACGTGCCAGACCTGCGCGTGACCGGTCAGGGTGAGCACGCCCATGGTGAGCGCGAGCACGCCCATCAGGCACTGGGCGACGATCAGCAGCGGCCGCTTGGCGTAGCGGTCGGCGAGCATGCCGCCCCAGAGCCCGAACAGCAGCTGCGGCAGGAACTGCAGCGCGGTCGTCACGCCCAGCGCGGTGGCGCTGCCGTGCGTCAGCTCCAGCACCAGCCAGTCCTGCGCGGTGCGCTGCATCCATCCGCCGACGTTGGAGACCACCCCGCCGAGCGCGAACATCCGGTAGTTGCGGACGCGCAGCGAGCGGAACATCCCGCCCCGCGCCTCCGGCGTCGCCCGCGCGGTCGCGGCCGCGGTGTCATCGGTCTTGAGGGTGTCGTCGGTCTTGAGGGTGGTGCCGGTCTCGGGGGTGTCGTCGGTCTTGAGGGTTTCCCCGGTCCCGGCGGTGTTCCCGGTATTCCCGGTGTTCCCGGTGTCGGAGGTGTCGGAGGTACCTCCGACACCCTTGGTGCCCTTGTCCCCCGTGTCGTTCTGGGGGGCACGTTCCTCGACGCCCGCCGGGGAGACGTCTCCCCCGTGGTCCTTCTCCTCGTCTTGCTCGGCGTCGGAAACGTGCGCCTCGGCGTCCAGTGGGGGCGCCGAGGCCCTGGGTTCCTCGGGCTCGGCTAGTTCCGGCTGAGCTTCTCCAGGATTGGAGCCGCCTGCCGGAGCACCGTCCTCTCCTCGGGAGACAGTTCCCTCAGCCGCTGCGCCAGCCACGCCTCCTTGCGGCGGCGCTCCTCCTTCAGCAGCAGTGCGCCCTGCTCGGTCACGCTCACGGTCACCTGACGCCGGTCGGACGGGTGCGGGGTGCGGGACACCAGCCCCCGCTCTTCCAGGGAGGTGATCACGCGCGTCATCGAGGGTGGTTGTACCTTCTCGTGTTCGGCCAACTCGCCGGGGGTTATCCCGGAATGCCGTTCCACCGCGACGAGTGTCGCGACCTGGGTGGGGGTCAGTGAGTGCCCCGCGGCCTGCCTGCGCAGGCGTCTGTTCAGCCGTGCCAGTGACACGCGCAGTGCCGAAGCCAGACCGGCGTCGCTGCGCAGGTTCGCGACGAGGTCCTTCCTGGGTGGGTGGTTCATTAGCATATGTCATTACCTTTGCTAACTATATACCTACGCATGTGATTCCCTCCGGGCGGGCTTTTTTGGGCGCGGGCCGTACAGCGTGCCAGACGCCGGGGGGATCCCCAACCTGGCGACGGGGCCACGACCTGACGGTCCGGCCACTCCGGTCGCTCCGGTGGTTCGGCCGAACCTTGCGATCTGGGCGAGGCGGCGGTGGCCGTATGACTACGATCACCAATATGGCCGGATATGAACCTCCCCTGCCGGGGAGGGGTGCCACCGGTTTTCGAGCAGGTCCGCTCCGCTGACCGGGGCATCCTGCTCCGTCGGCTCCCGCGCGGTTGCCCGGCGTGGCTATGGTCGGCATGGCGAAGGTCGGTGTTGCGATGGTCGGTGTTGTGATCGAGAGGGCGGCGCGGTGAACGTCGGGGTCGTCGGTGCGGGGATCGTCGGCCTGGCCGTCGCCAGGGAGGTGGCGCGGACCCGCGGGGCCAGGGTGACCGTCCTCGACAAGGAGGACCGCGTCGGAGCCCATCAGACCGGGCACAACAGCGGGGTCGTCCACGCGGGGATCTACTACCAGCCGGGCTCGCTCAAGGCGCGGCTCTGCCGGGAGGGCGTGGCCCTGCTCAGACAGTACTGCGCCGAGCACCGCATCCCCTACGAGGAGGTCGGCAAGCTCGTCGTGGCCTCCACCTCGGCCGAGAGGGCGGGGCTGCGGAGGATCGCCGAGCGCGCCCGCGCCAACGGCGTTCCCGGCATCGCGGAGCTGGACGCCCTGGCGCTGCGCGAGATCGAGCCGGACACCGTCGGGGTGGCGGCCGTGCACTCCCCGCACACCGCGATCGCCGACTTTCCCGCCGTCGCCCGCCGGCTGGCCGAGGACGTGGCCTCCTCCGGCGGGTCGGTCCTGCTGTCGCACCCCGTCCGCGCGCTGCGGGAGACCGCGAGCGGGGTGGACGTGCTGGCGGGACGGCGCAAGCTCGGCTTCGACCGGCTCATCGTCTGCGCCGGGCTCGGCACCGACACCGTCGCCCGGATGGCCGGGGCCGCGGGCGACGTGCGGATCGTTCCCTTCCGCGGGGAGTACTACGCGCTGGCCGGTGCGGCGAGAGATCTGGTCCGCGGCCTGATCTACCCGGTGCCCGACCCTCGCTACCCGTTCCTCGGGGTGCACCTGACCCGCAGGATCGACGGTGAGGTGCTGGTCGGTCCCAACGCGGTCATGGCCCTGGCGCTGGAGGGTTACTCCTGGGGCGACGTCGACCTCGGCGACCTGCGCCGGATCCTGGCCTGGGAGGGCACCCGGCGGCTCGCCGCCCGGCACTGGCGGACCGGGGTGCGGGAGGTGCTCGGCTCGCTGGCCAAGAGGTCCTTCCTGAAGGCCGCGCGCCGTTACGTTCCCGCGCTCACCGGGGCCGATCTGGTCAGGACTGCGGGCGGGGTCCGCGCCCAGGCCGTGGCCAGGGACGGCGGCATGCTGGATGATTTCGCGATCGATGTGCACGGCCGAGTGGTTCTGCTGAGAAACGCCCCCTCTCCTGCGGCGACGTCCAGTTTGGCGATTGCCCGGCATATCGTGGGGTTAACCTCAGTGTTGGCCAGTTAACTCCTTTTTCATCTGGGCGGGTGAAGATAAATCCTGTGACCGACTCCCCGGAAGCCCGCCTCCTGATCGTCGAGGATGAGCCGAACATCCTCGAACTGCTGGCCGCGAGCCTGCGATTCGCCGGATTCGGGGTGAACACGGCAGGCAGTGGGACAGAGGCCGTCGCAGCCGTCCAGCGCCACCGCCCCGACCTCATCGTGCTCGACGTGATGCTCCCGGACATGGACGGCTTCGACGTGGTGCGACGCCTGCGAGGTGGCGGCACCGACACGCCCGTGGTCTTCCTCACCGCCCGTGACGCGGTGGAGGACAAGATCCGGGGGCTGACGGTCGGCGGGGACGACTACGTGACCAAGCCGTTCAGCCTGGAGGAGGTCGTGGCCCGGATCCGGGCCGTGCTCCGCCGTACCGGCCAGGGAGACCTGTTCCCCAGGCCGCCCCGGCTCACCTTCGCCGACATAGAGCTCGACGAGGAGAGCCACGAGGTGTGGCGTGAGGGGAGGTCCGTGGCGCTGTCGCCGACGGAGTTCAAGCTCCTGCGCTACTTCATGGCGAACGCCGGGCGGGTGCTGTCCAAGGCCCAGATTCTCGATCACGTATGGGACTACGACTTCCGGGGCGACGTCGGAATCGTGGAGTCCTACGTCTCCGTGCTCCGCCGGAAGATCGACAACACCGATCCCCGGCTGATCCACACCCTGCGCGGCGTCGGTTACGTGCTGCGCCTTCCACCGGGGCCATGATGGCCGGCCGGTCGTCGCTGCGGATAAAGCTGATCGCCGTCATCCTGGTCCTGCTGACCATCGCCCTCGCCCTCATCGGCGTCGGCAGCGTGTCGATCATGCACGGCTACCTGATCGACCGGGTGGACGGCCAGATCGAGCTGACCACCCAGGCCTCGATGCGCCGCCTGCACCGCGGCCACGCCGCGTTGATCGGCAAACCGCTGCCGTCCGACGCCAGGGTGGAGCTCCGCGACGCGGCCGGCACCATCATCATCCTGCTCAACGGCACCGACGTCGAGGGCAAACCCGGCCCGCAGGTGCCGCGGGGCCGGGAGGTCGGCCCGTTCGAGAGCGGTGAGTGGCGGGTCCGCCGCGTCTTCCTGAACGACGGCGGCAGCCTCGTCCTGGCCGTGGACATGACCGAGGTCCGGCAGATCGTCGGCCAGCTCGCGCTGATCGAGCTGCTCGGCGGAGGCGGTCTCGTGCTGGTGCTGGCCGGGGTGGGTGTGGTCGTCATCAGGCGGAGCATGCGCCCGCTGGAGGAGATCGAACGCACCGCCCAGGCCATCGCCGCCGGAGACCTGAGCCGCCGCGTCCCCGACTCCGACCCGGCCACCGAGGTCGGCCGCCTCGGCCGGTCGCTGAACGGCATGCTCGCCCAGATCGAGACCGCCTTCCAGGCCAGGTCGGAGTCGGAGACCTCGGCTCGCAGATCCGAGGAGCGCATGCGCAGGTTCGTCGCCGACGCCTCCCACGAGCTCCGTACCCCGCTGACCTCGATCCGGGGCTTCGCCGAGTTCTGCCGGCAGGCGCCCGACGTCGATCCCGCGCCGCTGATGCGGCGGGTGGAGGCCGAGGCCGTCCGGATGGGCCTGCTGGTGGACGACCTGCTGATGCTCGCCCGGCTGGACCAGCAGCGGCCGATGGCCATGCGCCCGGTGGACCTGCTGGCCATCGCCGCCGACGCCGTCCACGACGCCCGCATCCTCGCCCCCGCCCGTGACGTCGCGCTCTCGGTGGACGGCGCCGCCCTCATCGTCTGCGGTGACGAGGTACGGCTCCGCCAGGTCGTGGGCAACCTGATGACGAACGCGCTCACCCACACCCCGGACGGCACGCCCGTGCGGGTGGCGCTCTCGGCCCAGGGCGGCATGGCCGTCGTGGAGGTGGCCGACGAGGGGCCGGGGCTCAGCGCCGAGCAGTGCGAGCGCGTCTTCGAGCGGTTCTACCGCGTCGACTCCTCCCGGGGGCGCCGGGCGCCGGAGAGCGGCGGCAGCGGTCTCGGCCTGGCCATCGTGGCGGCCATGGTCAAGGCCCACGGCGGCACCGTGGGGGTGGAGTCCCAGCCGGACAAGGGCTCGACGTTCCGCGTCGTACTCCCCCTCGCCCTCGAATCCGCCGGAACCCCACTGATCTGATCAGGTACGGCACCACCAACGGCTACCAGGCCGGCGACCGGAACGCCCCGCGCCGCGACCTGTTCGGCGAGGGCGGCGCCGGGGGGCGGCGTTGACAGGGTTCTCAGGAAACGTTCAGCCGGAGCTGAGCTGTGTTCCAGCGGGGTGAGCAAGCCTCGTGTCGTGCTGGAGAGAGCCGAGGCCAGATTGCTGGTCGTGGATGACGAACCGAACATCCGCGAGCTGCTCTCGGCCAGCCTGCGCAGGTCCGGGTTCGAGGTGGTGACCGCGGTGGACGGCCGCGAGGCCGTGCACTTCGCCGAGCGGGTCCGCCCGGACCTCGTCGTGCTGGACGTGATGCTGCCCGACATGGATGGGTTCACCGTGGCCGGGCGTCTGCGGGCGATGGACGCGCAGATGCCGGTGGTCTTCCTGACCGCGCGGGACGCGACCGATGACAAGGTCGCCGGTCTGCGGGTGGCCGACGACTACGTGACCAAGCCGTTCAGCCTGGAGGAGGTCCTCGCCCGGATCCGGGCCGTGCTCCGCCGTACCAGGGGGGATCTCGACCTGCCCAGCCGGCTGCGGGTCGGCGACCTGGAGCTGGACGAGGAGGCGCACCAGGTGTGGCGCTCCGGCGAGTCGATACGGCTGTCGCCCACCGAGTTCAAGCTGCTGCACTACTTCATGGTCAACAACGGCCGGGTGCTGTCGAAGGCGCAGATCCTGGAGCATGTCTGGAACTACGACTTCGGTGGTGACGCCGGGGTCGTCGAGTCCTATGTCTCCTACCTGCGCCGTAAGGTCGACATGACGGGGCCGAGGCTCATCCACACCCTGCGCGGGGTGGGATATGTCCTACGAGCTCCACATAATGGTTGAATTTTCAGCTTACTTTCAGCTTGGCCTGATCTGACACTGAGCTTCGAATGTTCCAATGGACGGTGTTCGACCCCCGACCACCCCGTGATCATGTGACGGGTTCGGGTCCGTCTCCAGCTGCGGGGGAGACGGGCCGCTACGGCCTCCACGTGAGACCGGGGGAAGGCCCCATCGCTCCAGTGGGTTCGCCCCCGTAACCCGGTCGAGCGGTGGGGCAAAACACGTCTAGGAGCCTCTTCCACGGGAAGGATCGCTCCTGTGAACCGGAGCGAGGGTCTGCTTGAGGCGCTACGCGAGCTGCGCCGCCACCTCGACCGCGACCTGTTCCCGCTGGCGACCGGCGACGCCGAGACCGGCCGCCGGGCGCTGCGCGAGCTGACCGGCCAGCTCGACGACTACCTGATCCCCCGGCTGAGCTCGATCGACGCCCCGTTGCTCGCCGTCGTCGGCGGTTCCACCGGAGCGGGCAAATCGACCCTGGTGAACTCCGTCGTCGGCGCCGACGTCTCCGAACCCGGCGTGCTGCGGCCCACCACACTGGCCCCCACCCTGGTCACCAGCCCCGCCGACGAGGCGTGGTTCACCGCCCAGCACGTCCTGCCGGGACTTCCCCGCGTCACCGGAGGAGCCGGTGACCACCCGGGCACGCTCCGGGTGGTCACCGTCCCGTCCCTCCCGCCCGGCCTGGCCCTGCTCGACGCGCCGGACATCGACTCGGTCGTCACCGCCAACCGCGAACTGGCCGCCCAGCTCCTCGCCGCCGCGGACCTGTGGCTCTTCACCACCACCGCGGCCCGCTACGCCGACGAGGTGCCGTGGGGCTTCCTGCGCTCGGCCAGGGAGCGGAGTACGGCGCTGGCCGTCATCCTGTCGCGGGTCCCCCCGGAGGCGCTCGGCGTGGTCGAGAGGGATCTGAGCCGCCTGCTGGAGGCCAACGGGCTGGGCGGGACACTCCTGTTCGAGCTGCCGGAGCTGGTGCTGCCCGAGGAGAACGCCCGGCTGCCGCGCCCGGCCGTCCAGCCCGTCGTCGACTGGCTGACCGGCATCGCGGCCGACTCGCGGGCCCGCGCCGAGGTGGTGCGCCAGACCCTGTCCGGTGCCCTGGAGAGCCTCGCCGTCCGCGTCCCCGCGCTCGCCGACGCCGTGGACCGCCAGCACGGCGCGGCCGACGAGCTCCGCGCGATGGCGGGCGCCGCCTACGCCGGGGGGCTCGCCTCCTTCGACGAGGGCATGCTGGACGGCTCGCTGCTTCGGGGCGAGGTGCTGGCCCGCTGGCAGGACTTCATCGGCACCGGTGACCTGATGCGCTCCCTGGAGAACCGGGTGAGCCGGTTCAGGGACCGGGTGGTGGCGATGTTCACCGGGCGGCCCGCCCCCGAGAGCGAGCTGCGCGTCGCGCTGGAGAGCGGGGTGGAGTCGCTGATCAGAGCCTCGGCCGACGGCGCCGCCGAGCGGACGCTGGAGTCGTGGTCGTCGCACCCGTCGGGGCGCGCCCTGCTGGAGGAGGCCGGGGTCGCGGCGGCCGGGCGTCTCGGCCGGGCCTCGGCCGACCTGCGGGAGAGGGCGCGGACGGCGGTCAGGGATTGGCAGGGATACGTGCTCGACCTGGTCAGCCAGGAGGGCGCCGACAAACGGACCACGGCCCGGGTCACCTCCTACGGGGTGAACGGCGCCGGACTGCTGCTGATGCTCGCGGTGTTCGCCTCCACCGGCGGCCTGACCGGCATCGAGATCGGCATCGCCGGCGGCACCGGCGTGCTGAGCCAGAAACTCCTGGAGGCGGTCTTCGGCGACCAGGCCGTCCGCACCCTCACCGTCAAGGCCCGCGCCGACCTGCGGGCCCGCGTCGCGGCGCTCCTGGGGGCCGAGGCCACCCGGTTCACAGCCCTCCTCGACGCCGTCGAACCCCCCGAGGACACCGCCCTCGCCCTCCGCGCCGCCGCGCGGGCCGTACGGGATCACCGTGGAGAGCTGCCCGCCCCCGGCCGCCGGGACGCCCTGTCTCATACGGCCGACCGAGAGGCGGGCGAGGCGTGAAGCTGCTGCGGCGCAAGAGCGTGGTCTCCCTGGACGACCGGCTGGAGGGGCTGGCCGAAGCCGCCGACCTGGCCGACGGGCGGCTGGCCGCCGACGCGGTCGCCGAGGCGCGTTCGGTGGTCTCCCGCGCCGGGGTACGGCGGAGCCTGTCGGTCGGCCACACCGTGGTCGCGCTGGCCGGGGCCACCGGGAGCGGCAAGTCCTCCCTGTTCAACCTGCTCTCCGGCACCGCGCTCGCCACGGTCGGGGTCACCCGCCCGACCACCTCGACCGCGCAGGCCGCGCTCTGGGACGGCGAGGGCGCCGGGCCGCTGCTCGACTGGCTGGGGATCCCCCGCCGCCACGAGGTGCCGCCTCCCGGCGCGTCCGCCGTACAGGCGTGGGCAGGGCGGGAGGGCGACGCTCCGCGAACCCCCGTGAGCGGCGACGCGGCCGGGCCGGGGGCGGCGGCCGGTGGGGGAGGCTGGGCGGACGGGGATCCGGCCGGGTTGATCCTGCTGGACCTGCCCGACCACGACTCGATCCGGCTCGCGCACCGGCTGGAGGTGGACCGGCTGGTCGAGCTGGTCGATCTGCTGGTCTGGGTGCTCGACCCGCAGAAGTACGCCGACGCGGCGGTGCACGAGCGGTATCTCCGGCCGCTGGCCCGGCACCGGGACGTGACGGTCGTCGTGCTCAACCAGATCGACCGCCTCTCACCGGCCGCCGCCGAGCGGTGCCTGAAGGATCTGCGGCGGCTCCTGGACGAGGACGGGCTGACCGGGGTGCCGCTGGTCGGCGTCTCGGCGCGCACCGGGACGGGGGTCGCCGAGCTGCGCGCCGTGCTCGCCCCGCGGGTCGCCGGCCGGAGGTCGTGGGCCGCCCGGCTGGCCGCCGACGTCGGTACGGCCGCCGCCGCGCTCGGCAGGGCGTCCGGCCTCCCCGACCGGCCGGAGCCCCCGGCCCGGTCGCGTCCCCGCGCCGTCGGCTCCGTCCCGGCCGACTCCGCCGGATCAACCACCCCGGATGACGCCTCCGCTTTGAAACCCGGAGTGTCCCTGGACGGCCTCGCCCGGCCGCTGACCGCCGCGCTCTCGGAGGCCGCTGGGGTGCCCCTCGTCGTCGAGGCGGTGGCCAAGGCCCACCGGCACCGCTCGGTCGCCGCCACCGGCTGGCCGCCCACCCGGTGGATCCGCCGGTTCCGGCCCGACCCGCTCCGCCGTCTCCGCCTGGGCACCTCCGCGACCCGGGACTCCGGAGAGCCGGTGGGACGGACCTCGATCCCCGCCACGACCGTCGTGCAACGGTCCCGGATGGACACCGCCGTCCGGGAGGTCGCCGGAGCCGCCTCGGCTGGACTTCCCGAGCCGTGGGCGGCGGCCGTACGGCAGGTGGCCCGCTCGCGCGGGGACGAGCTGGAGGACGGTCTGGACCGTGCCGTGGCCACCACCTCGCTCGGCGCGTCCGGCCGCCCCGCCTGGTGGTGGCCGGTTGGGGCGGCGCAGTGGCTGATGTTCGCGGCCGTGTCGGCCGGTGGGCTCTGGCTGCTGGGCCTGCTCGCCCTGGACTATCTCCGGCTTCCCCCGCCCTACCTGCCGACGGCGGGTGAGCTGCCCTGGCCCACCCTCCTGCTGGCCGGTGGTGTCCTCGGAGGGCTGGTGATCGCACTGCTCTCCCGGGTGGCCGCCTGGCTCGGCGGGCGCCGCCGGGCGGGCAGGGCGGCCAGGGCGCTGCGCGCGAGTGTGGACCAGGTCGGCCGTGATCTCGTGCTGACCCCGGTGGGGGAGGAGTTGTCCCGCTATCGCCGGTTCGTCGAGGTAATCAGAGTGGCCGGCAACGGCGACGGCCTCTGACACGTTCCAGGGGGGACGGGCCCGTACGACTGACACCTTCCAGCGGAGGCGGCCCGTATGGCTGACACGTTCCACGAGGCCGGCGGATCGGGGCCGTGGGACTGCCACGTTCCATGAGGCCGGCGGATCGGGCCCGTACGGTTTCCTGGTCGCCGACCGTGTACGCCGCCCGCCCGGGGTCACGGGCGTGCCGCCTCGATCACCCCGCGTCGCCCATCCTGGACAGCGTCGCGAGGATCACCTCCACGACCGCCTGGGGCTGGTCGGCGTTGACGGTCCGGCGCTCGACGCCGAACGTCGGGTGGGAGATCAGATAGTGGCTGGACTGCCTGTCCATGGAGATCACGGCGCTCTTCCGTCCCGCGCCGCTGTAGACGATCAGCTCGGGGACGTACTGCCGGCGCTCTCCCAGCAGGAACGGCCTGCCGTCGCCGAACAGTTTCAGGCCGATCCGGTGATGGCATCGGGCGCGGACTCCCCGCGCCTTCAGCAGTCGCTGCACAACGGCCAGGGCCCTGTCGTGCTGTTCAGCGGTGAGTTCGGTTACCCCTTCGTCCTCCTGGACCTCTGTGTGGGGTGGCGTTGCTGTCTGTCCAAAAGCCATAAATCAGACGGTAGAAGCAAGGTAGACCTGGGGACTATGAGGTTTCCCCATGTTGCTCCAAATCATGAAGAGCTTTCATCACCAGTTCTCTCGCCTCCTGGCCGTACAGGGCGGCCCCGGAGTAGTGGTCGAAGATCTTCGCGTACACGCCGATCTCGCGAGGCTGAGTGATCTTGATGATCGCGGAGAACGTCTCGATCTCCGCGTGCCTGTCATCGAAGATCCAGAAAGCGCACATCGGCATGTAGAGCCGCGCCCCGGCCGGGATGATCCCCAGATGCACCGACGCCACCGAGAACAATGTGGCCAGGTGGGAGAGTTGCCCCCGCATCGTGGCGGGGGAGACCACCCCGGAACGGAGCACGTTCTCGCAGAGGAGAATGTGATAGAGCCGTTTCCCCGAGCGCATGAGCTGCGCCCGTTCCGCTCTGCCGGCCACGCTGGCCTCGATGTCCGCCGGGTGGCCGAGCATGTTCGCGGCGTCCGTCAGGATCTCCGTCGTGTACTCGCGCGTCTGGAGGTCGCCCGGGACGAGGGAGATCTGAAAGGTACGCAGCCGGTGGCTCTTGGCGCGCTCGTCCAGGAGTTCGCGCTGGTATCGGGCCGTGCCCGAGCGCATCAAGCGCCGTATCTCCGCATACATCTTCTCAATAGTCCGAACTGTGGCTATCAGATCTGGTAGCTCACTCTGGGCCCGACAGTGAAAACACCACAGCTCCAAGTCGGTCTCGCTGGGCATGGTGCGACCATGCTCCACCTTTGAGACCTTGGTGAAGTGCCAGCCTGCCAGGCCGGCCAGCGCGCGGCCGGTCAGCCTGGCGTCCATCCGTATGTTCTTGAGCCGAATGCCGAGAGCAGCTCTGGCCTCACTAGCCGTCGACATACTCAGCGAAGGGGGTGGCTCGCTCCCACGCCTGCGCACAGGCGTGCCGGTACACCCGCACAAGCTCGGGATCGTCAGCCACGTAGAAGCCGTCCATCCGCCCATTATCGAAGAACTTCACGAGGATGAGTCTGGAGGAGTCGAACAACCAGCAATCCTCCGAGGGGAACTCCACCCCGGTGGCCCTGTCCCGCGGGAGGTAGCGGATCTGCTCCCCGGCCGCGATGTTGCCGGGGGCGATGTGCAGCAGGAAGCGGGCGTAGTCGTTGAGCGGCTCTCTGACGACCCGGATCCGCCGGACCACGGTTCCCGCCGCTGTGGCGGCCCGAATGGCCGCGAAGTATCCCGCTCGCCACGCGTAGTCATCGTCCTCCCCCGCCATGAATCTGCGGAATGGCTCGTCCTCCTCGGTGATGCCGTAGTGCTCCTTCATCTCCAGGTGGACGGCATGGGTATGTCGGCGGAAGTTGGTGCGGAACTCCTCAAGGGACAGTTGCTCCATTGACTTCCTCCGGAAGGTACTTCATCAGTCCCTTCGGGATGCGGACCACGGTCTCGCCCTCCGGGATCTTGAGCTGAGCGAGGACGGACGCGTCCTCGATCAGGTACCCCTGAACGAGGAAGTCCTCCCCATCCTCATAAAGCCGCGGCGAACCGTCATTGCCGGTGTCCCCACCGAGAAACCGTACTGTCATGACCTGGACCTCCAACGAGTGTTGCTCGTATTGCTCCATCTGTCCCTGAGATCATTCAGAGAGTGAAGGCCGGCAGTCAAGGAGATGTCCGTAACGCACCTTAAAAAGGAATAATAGCCGCTTTGGTATCGGAGGATTGCGGGAGGGTCGATCACCGCCTGGCAATCGGCATTGTAACGGTCCGATATGCCGCCCGCACCGGAGCGCTTCTCTCTCGGGGTCGAAGAGCCGGTTTCCCACTCAGCGTGATTGAGCGGCGACCCGATCCGTAGAATTCATCCATCACCGGAAACGGTCGATCCGATGAAATCCGGGCCGCTGCGGGAGTCGCACGTTCCATTGTGCGACAACCGGCACAAGCACACCCTAGGATGCGACAGTGCTTTACGACTGACGTCCTCGTGGCTGTGGTCGCCGCGGAGTTCGCGCTGACGGCAAACGACGACGGAGGCCGGTCGTCAGGCCGCTGAGCTCGAAGTCCCGCCGGGGACGACGCCCCGCCCGGCGAGCCGTACCCGCACCTCCGGCGAGCCATTCCCCGCCGCCCGGTCGGATGAACCGCGGAGAAGCGCGGTCGCCGCCGACTCGGTTCCCACCCCCGGATAGACGTCACACGGATCCCGTCGGTCAATGCCAAGGCATCCGGAGTCGCCCTGTCGGTGATGGTGCCGAGTCGACGACATCTCGGGGAGGAAGCTGTACTCAACCACCTGGGGCTTTCGCCATCAGCGAAACGCCGTGCACCCGAATGGGGGCTGTCCAAGAGTTAAAACTCTTGGTGGCTGCTCAACCCTCCCAACTCCCAAAGAATTGGAGGGCCGGGCGCCCCTCGCCCCGCCGCCCAGTTTTTTGCCCTCCTCAAACCTTCAGGGGCGCGGGTCATTATGGTCTTCCAGCGGGAGAATATCCGGTCGCTGCTCGACGAATAAACCCCGAACGAGCGTTCCGATGATTGGTGGTAACCAAAAGTGACCTCGTCCGTCTTGACGGGAACCACTCATTTCGCTCGGAACGGAGCACCAAGGCTTGGATGGCTGGATGCCCTGCGGGGGGTGGCGGCCATCGCGGTGGCGGTGCATCACGCCACCTTCCTGTACACCCCCCACGCGCGGGAGGCGACGCTGGAGTGGTTCAACCCCGGGCTCTGGGGCGTGATGGTGTTCTTCCTGGTGAGTGGATACATCATTCCGGCCTCGCTGGAACGGCACGGCCGCGTTGAGCGGTTCTGGATCAGCAGGTTGTTCCGGATCTATCCGCTCTGGTGCGCGGGGGCCGTCGTGCTGTCCGTGCTGGCGGTGACGGAGGTAAGCCGGCTGCGGGGCGAACTGGACCGTTTCGACCCGGTGACCGCCGTACTGGCGCACGTGACGATGATGCAGGACCTGCTCACGGTGCCCAACGCCGTCAACGTGCTCTGGACGCTCTCCTACGAGATGGCGTTCTACCTCGTGGTCACCGGCCTGTTCGCGATCCGGTGGCATGAGCGCTCGGTGCCCGTGGTCGCCGTTCTGACGCTGGGCGGTCTGGCCCTGGGCTCCGTGGGAGCCGGGACGCTCCTCACCGGGGCGCTGGGTGCTCCCGTCGTGGTCGCCGTCACGGTCCTGGGCATGGCGATCGCGATCGGATCGGCCTACCTCTCCCGGCCGTCGCTGCGCAGCGGCGGGATGGTGGCGGGGGGTGTGCTCGCCCTGGCCCTGGTGATCCTGAACGGCAGGCTCTCACCGTGGTTCGGGCTGTCGATCCTGGCGGTCATGTTCACCGGCACCGTGCTGCACCGCGCGGAGCACGGACTGCTGCGATGGCGGACGGCGGCGCTGACCTGCGCGGGAGTGCTCGTGGTCACGACGGCCCAGGGGTGGTGGCATCCGGAGGACGTCGAGGGCGGCCCGGTCTCCTGGACGGTGACGCTGGTGCTCACGGCCTGCGCCTTCGGCGTGGGCATGGCCACGCGCCACCGGAGCATGCCCGGCTGGGCGGTCCGGCTGGGGATGATGAGCTTCTCCGTCTATCTCCTGCATCCCCTGCTGCTGAAGGTCTCCGACGTGACCGTCGGCCGCTGGCGCGACCACGACAACCCCGTTCCGCTGGTCGTCTTCCTGGCGGTCCTGCTGCCCGTCTGCTGGGTGACGTATCGCTGGATCGAGCGCCCGGCGCAGCGAAAGGGCCACGACCTGGCCCGCCGGATGACCTCCGCCTGAACAGAACCACCAGAGCAGTCCCACGTGGCTCAACGCCCTTCGAGGGAAGGCGGTGTCGACGCTGACAGGCACCATTCGCGCGGATCCACCCGGTATTCGGGGCGGATGCCAGATCGGTGGACGCGCTGGAGCGGGCGCAGGAGCAGTCAGGAGATGACAGCAGGATCAAGAGTCTGGCGGCGGCGCGTCGCACGGGTCGATGTCGGCGCATCACGCCGGTTACGGCGGGTGAGCGGTGCGGCTACGGCCCGGGGCGCCGCCGTACTTGATACCCGTGAGAACAATTCGGCGGTGTCCGGGCTACGTGGTTGTCCTGTCCCGCTCGATGGACGCCAGATCAGCCCATCGCCTTGAGCACGGTCCTCACGTAGTTGACTTGGCCGCGGATCTGCACTGCGAATGTTTCGGCGGCGGCTGTTGCCAAGGGTTCGTTGTACACGATGCCCTCATCGGTGACTTTGGTGCTCACGAACCAGCCGGCTTGGTAGACGCGTTCCCCGATGAAGCGCTTGACCATCTCCTGGTAGCGTTCACTGTAGGACATTCCTTCAAATATCGAATCGGTCGGAAAAAGCGCCTTGGTTGCCCTGCCCTTCTGTTCCGTCTCAGGTGTTTCCTGCAGCACGAAGACGTACCCCAGCCAGGGCGGGACTTCGCCATAGGTTTCATTTTTGGCATGCGCCGCATGCGTATCCGTCGCAGTCCCCAGCGCTTCCTCGAATCGATTGTTCATGTTCTTTGCGACGCTGCCGACCTGTGACTTGAACTCGATCGCAGCGACGAGAATCCCCTGCCATACGATCGCAAGGTCCCACTGCTTGCGGACCCGGTAGTAGCCGGGCAAATAGGGTTGTCCTCTTTTGATGCATTCGCGGGGAACTCCTGCTGAAATGAACTCTTGAGCGACTAGGCTGGTGAATCCGTCCATATGGCCGTTCGCGCGGGCGGCGCCTCCAGCTTTTCCCTGGTCTTCGAGCTTGTCCATCTGCGCCTGGCGCTTCGACCAGAACTCTTCGACCGCCTGCTGAACCGCTTCCTTGCGCACTGCCGATGCTCCTCTGCCCCTGACCCGAGCCTTGAATTCGATCAAGGTAACAGGGCAGAGCGCTGGATCACGCCGGGTTCGTTCATTCCATCCGGATCTGCTATCGCTCCGTGCTCCAGCCAGCCGTTGGGCACAAGCGCGGCTGTGGGGCGCCAGACCTCCTAAGGTGGCATCGTGAAAGCTCTTGCTCGGGACACCGACCTCGCCCCTCGTACCTCACTGGCGGGCATACCGGATGAGGCGGTGGAGCACGGGGAGGTGTTCACCCGTCGATGGATCGTGGACATGATCCTCGATCTCGTCGGCTACCGTGCAGATCAAGATCTTGCCGCGCTGAGACTCGTCGAACCGGCATGCGGGACCGGTGCGTTCCTCGGCGTGATCGCTCAGCGTCTCAGCGACTCGTGCCATAAGCACGAGCGAGACATCACCGATGCCCTCGACGCTGTCAGGGCATCAGACCTTCTGCCACGAAACGTGACGTCATCGCGAGCTCTGGTCGAGAGCATCCTGACGGCGGAAGGCTGGGGTTCCGCCGATGCCTCCCGTGTAGCGCGCTCGTGGGTGAGACGAGCCGACTATCTGCTTGAGCAGCCTCCAGGCACTCCTCAGGTGGATGTTGTAGTCGGCAATCCGCCCTACATCCGCTTGGAGGACCTGCCCGAAGAGCGTATGAACCTCTATCGGGCTCTCTGGCCCACGATGGTAGGACGGGCAGACATCTACGTCGGCTTTTTCGAGGCGGCTCTCCGCTCCCTTCAAGCCGGAGGCCGGCTCGGGTTCATCTGCGCAGATCGGTGGATGCGCAATCAGTACGGCAGAGAACTTCGCCGACTTGTAGGTGATGAGTTCGCGTTGGATGTTTGCGTCACGATGCACGACGTTGACGCCTTCGAGGAACAGGTCGCGGCCTATCCAGCGGTGACGGTCCTGCGCCGAGGCGCTCAGGAGTCTGCGATTGTGGGCGATACAACCAGCCGTTTCGGAGGAACTGAAGCTCAAGAACTCCTGTCCTGGATCGACCGCCGAGAAGAGAAGGCTCTCCGGAAGGAGTCATTCGAGATCGCCAGGATGCCACATTGGTTCTCGGGTGATGATCTGTGGCCTGCCGGCTCACCTGCTCGGCTCGCTGTCCTGGAAGATCTTACGGAACGCTTCACGACTCTGGGCGATACCTCTGGGGTTCGGGTAGGGATCGGTGTCGCGACCGGCGCCGACAGGGTTTTCATCACCCGTGACCTCGATCTTGTTGAGGCCGATCGTCTTCTCCCCATGTCGATGGTCCGGGATACAACCAGTGGTCATCTGGAATGGTCCGGAAACTTTCTGATCAACCCCTGGGACGACGGCGGCAACCTGGTCGACCTGGATCAGTATCCGAAGCTCCGGTCCTACCTCAACCGGAACGCCACAGCGCTAAAAGAGCGCTACGTCGCCAGAAAAAATCCGGATAAGTGGTATAAGACGATCGACAAAGTCGAGGCGGGCCTTGCCGGGCGCCCCAAGCTGCTCTTTCCAGACCTGAAACTCAGCAGTCACCCCGTCCTCGACAAGGGCGACTTCTATCCACACCACAATCTCTACTTCATCACTTCAGATATCTGGAACCTAGAAGTACTCGGCGGGCTGCTGTTATCCCGAGTGGCAGAAGCCTTCGTGGACGCGTACGCCGTGAAGATGCGTGGGAAGACTCTCCGGTTTCAGGCCCAGTACCTCCGGCGCATCCCCGTCCCAGATCCCGCGGCCCTCACCTCAGCGCAGCGGGAAGGGTTAATCGACGCCTTCCGAAAGCGGGATGTCGAGGCGGCGACATCTAAGGCTCTGGAAGTGTACGGCCTCGCCGAATGGCCGGGCTGATCTGTCATCGCGTCATTAAGGCGTGCCCCATCAGCAAGGCGCCGTCGTTGACGTCGCCTCGAATCGCCGCGACGTCGACGGTGTTCGGGGAGATTCGCCACCGGCCGGGCGGCGGGGTAACGGGGGTACGCCTTCCGGACCGGAATCTGAGCCGGCAGGTCCGGCGTGTCGGCCCTGTCGGCTCAGGCGGTCACGGAGTCTCCCGCGTCGTGTATCGCCCTGATGGTCCTGGGATGGGGATACGCCGCCCGCTGTCCTTCTCGACCACGGTTCGTCCTGCCAGTGGCGCCTGGAGTCGGAGATCCCTGTAGGTACGGGTTGGTCTGGATGCCTCCGGCCTGCGGCGACGGGCTCTTCTCGCGCATCGTGAGGATGATCTGCCCGGGTTGGCTCTTTCGGACTGCGGCAGTACACCTTTTGAACGATGCGCGCCAGAAGAGGGGTTACCTACCGTTAGTGAGAAATGACGAACTTTCCGTTCCCGCCTGCGCTCAAGCCGTTCAGGTGGGCTGTTCACGGTATCTTCGCGGCCCTTCCGGTGATCGCTGTCGCCGGGGTCGCGCCTGAGTAGTCCCCTTGCTTCCCCTCGCCATTGTGATCATCACCTTCGCCCTTGTGTTCTACACCATCGGAGTCTGGGCGGAACGTCTGCAGAAGACGCTGAAGTGGTGGCACGCCGGTGCCTTCATGCTTGGTCTGACCTGCGACGCCACCGGCACCTTCCTGATGAGCATGATCGCCGACGACCGTGCGGCGACCGGGGCGTCCGTTTCGGGACTCAGCAGCATCATGATCGTGAGTGGTGGCGTCGCCCTCGTCCTGATGGCCGTCCATCTGCTCTGGGCCGTCGTCGTGCTGGTCCGTGACCGGCCCGGCGAGAAGCAGAGCTTCCACCGGTTCAGCCTCGTGGTCTGGGCGATCTGGCTGGCCCCCTACGTGACAGGCGCGATCAGCGCGATGTGACGCCCCTCTCCCGCCCCGGTCGCCGAGGTTCGGCTGACACCACGGGCTCCCGCTGTTTGAACCTCCGGCCCCGGCATCCCTCGGAAGCCCTCCGGAAGGGGGACCGGAGGGCTGTTCGGGTGAAGGGGTGTGCGAGGTTAGTCGAGGGTGCCGTTTTTTATGGCGGTGAGGAGGGTGGTCCAGGTGTCGGGGGTGATGATGAGGGCGGGGCCGTTGGGGTCTTTGCTGTCGCGGATGCCTCGGTGGCCGCCGGAGAGGGTGGCGACCTCGACGCAGTTGCTTCCGTCGTGACCGGAGAGGGTGGACTTGCGCCACTGGGCGGTGCGAAGTTCCCGGATCAGGTCGTGCATCTCCGTATTGTCTCCTTGATCATGCTGAGGGACTCGCGCCGGGGCAGGGCGTCCGCCCGGATCGCGTCGTGCAGAAATGCCAGGTTCTTCAGGTCCTCGGGCCGGTCGCTGACCCGGTCTTCCGTGCTCTGCGAGTCGATGTAGGCCACGGGGTGGTGCCCCCTCGACGAGTCCGCGATGGTGAAACCTCCCAACAAGCCAAGCACGTTCCGCGCCGAGTAGGGAAGAATCTGGAGAAAGATTCGCGGGCTTTCCCCGGCTTCGAGAAGGCGCTCGAACTGCCCCTTCATCACCTCCGGTTCGGCGATCGGGCGGTGCAGCACGCCCTCGTCCAGAATGACCCAGAGCATCGGGGGCGTCGGCTTTCTCAGGATCTCCTGCCGATCCATCCGGGCCGCGACGTCCTCCACGGTCTCTTCGGCGGTGGTGCCGGGCTTGCGGTTCAGGATGGCCCGTGCGTAGTCCTCGGTCTGGAACAGGCCGGGCACCATCAGCGGCTCCCACACGCGGAGGGTCTCCGCCTCGCGTTCGAAGTCCAGCCAGGGGCGGAACCAGCGGGGGAGCTGGGCCGCCGCGCGGTTCAGGCGGTCGAGCAGGCCGGTGAGCGCCGTCCCCAGGTTGAGGGCGTCGTCCATCTCGCCGGCCACTTCCAGGGTCGGCAGCCGGTGACCGTTCTCGATCATGCTGAGCTGGCTGACCGACAGGTGAATCGCCTCGCCGAGCCTTCTCTGGGTAAATCCCGCAATGAGTCGGGATTTGCGTAGTTCCGTGCCGAATTGAATGCGTGAGGATACGTGCGGGTCCGGTTCCAGGGGGGCGTTCATTTCCGGGCTCCTCTCGATGCTGGGCACCGTGTTCAGGTCATTGTCAGGGGGATCCCTTCCGGCACGCCAGGGTGTTCCGGCAACTGTGAACATATTGCGAACACGATTCAACACCTCGGCCCTCGGGTGTTTGCGACCGTATGAAGTCCCACCTCAGAGACGCGGTGGCACCCCGGCCAATGGCCTGAGTGAGACGTAAAACCGGTCGAATTCGGCCGGAGGAGGCAAATCAATGATTCCGGGGACGCTTCACGAGACCTGTCTGCCCAGAATTCCCGAATCCGTTTCGCGGGCGCGGGACAAAGTCCGCACATGGCTGGGGAGGGACGACCCCGCCTACGAGAACGCGCGGCTGGCCGTGTCCGAGCTGGTGACCAACGCCGTACAGCACGGGGGAGGTCAGTACGCGGGAAATCAGCACGGGGAAGGTCGGCAGGGGGGAAAGGAGCCGGATGAGAGATCCTGGGCCGACTCACTGCTTCTCCGGCTGACGGTCTACGACGACCTGCTCTGTATAACGGTCACCGACCGGGGCTGGAGCCAGGACAACCCCCGGATCCGCGTGGAGCCGGTGTGCCGGCTCGTGGAGAGCGGCCGGGGGCTGGCGATCGTCAACGCGCTCTCCGGCGGGAACTGGGGCTACCGTTCGCACGGCCCCGGCCTCGGCCGGACCGTCTGGTGCGAGATCCCCGCCAATCCACCGCCCTGCGAAGACCCCCTCCCGGACACCTCCACCCTCCTCGTCTGGTCCGGATGAGACGGCCGACGGTCCGGACGAGGTAACCGACCCGCTCCCGCCCCCGCCGAAGCGCCCGCCGGGGGCCTCGCGCCACAGGGGTGCCATCACAGGACGGCGCCCGGCGCGGAGTTCCTCCCGTCCGGGTGGTGGTGGCGTTCCTGGCTCTCCGCCATGTTCGGTCAGGGAACGGTATTTCGGTGAACGTATGCGTCGCGCCTCTGACCTTCGTTCAACTATGAGAGTTATCTTCTGCTTCGAGGCGTGTAATGGGCCAACCGGCACCGTTTACTGCGCGCCCGTGAACACCTATCGGAATGGGCGTTCGTGCGCATGTGGAATGCCCTGATCGACCACGAATCCACCGGACAGATCCTGACAGCGTGGTTTGAGAGGTGTCCTCTCGATCAAGGCAAGGGAAGCCTGAAGAACTCCCATCATCCCAGGTCGGAGGGCACCTCCTCTCGTTTCAGGATCTTCGGTTCAGAATCGGCTCGGTGGATCCAGGAACAGGGGGGAACCGTGGGCAGTTTTGATCCGGGACGGTCGGAGGCTGATCGAGGGTCCGGTCGGGCGGTGCTGGTTACCGGGGCGGCTGGTCTGATCGGGGTATCCGTCGTGCGCTGTCTGCTCCGCGACGGGTTCCGGGTTGTCGCGGTCGATGATGGAAGCGCCGGGACGCTGGGGCGGTTGGTCGAGTTCAACGGCAATCCACAGGTGGCGGTCCGAATATCGGACATTCGCCATAGGGTGGCGTTGGCCGGTTTGGTTGCTGCCGAACGCCCGTGGGCGGTTGTGCATTTGGCCGCGCGGCATTTCATCCCGGACTGTGAGCGGTTCCCCGGTGAGACGCTAGAGGTCAATGTGATGGGGACACAGCATCTCCTGGACGCGTGCGCGGAGCATCCGCCGCACCGGATCGTCTTCGCGTCAACCGCTGACGTGTACGCCGCGAACGTGCTGCCGCACAGCGAGGATGACGCCGTTAGCCCGGTCGGTGCTTATGGGGTGTCCAAGCTGTTGGGTGAGCGGTTGTTGCGCGACCAGGCGTACCGGCTGGACGGCTGCACGATCACTATCGGCCGTCTGTTCAACGTGTACGGTCCGGGTGATCCGCATCCGCACCTGCTCCCGGAAGTGTTGCGGCAGCTCCGCAATGGTTCTGTTCTCCGGCTTGGGGATCTGGAGTCCGCTCGCGATTTCGTCTATGTCGAAGACGCCGCCGAAGCTCTGATAGCGCTACTGCACATCGGGGAGGCGGGGGTGTTCAATGTCGGGACCGGAACCGCAGTGAGCGGGCGGGAACTGGTTCAGACGGTTGCGGCAGTGATCGGCCGCGAGGTCGAAATAGAACGGGATCACGGGCGTTTGCGTCGCCGAGTCCGCCCGAATCTGTGCGCCGCGCCGGACCGATTGCGGGAACTGGTGCCATGGTGGCCGCACGTCTCGTTTGGTGGCGGCATCCGGTACACGGTCGAAGCCGAGTTCGATGAGGTCGTTACCGGAGGTGAGTACGCCGGGAGGGTGTCATGAGTTCTTCTCCGGCGGTGGTGTTCCTGTTGGATACGCCGAATGTGTGGCGGGGCCGTGCGCTCGCGGGCACGCCCGCGCGGGTGCTGGGTTTGGCCGAGCACAGTTACCGGGCTGGGGCGGCTGTGACGCTCGTGTTGTGTGATCGCGGGGCCGACTACGGCACGGCGGCCGATTGGCCCTGTGACGTGCTGCTGGTGCATCCGAACGATTTCTATTCGGATTGGCGACTCGCGCGAATGTTGGAATCGGTCACGGTGGCAACAGATTTCGTGTCGATCTGCGAGGCCGAAGCACTCTTAACGATAGGGCGGGAACTGTCGCGTCGTCTCGGCGCGCGGTTGGTGTATGACGTTCACGACGACGAAGCGGCCGTGGCGTCCAGCCTGGGTGAGCCACCCGCCACGGTACGGCAGTACGAGACGGTCCAGCGGGCTGCGCTGGAGGCGACCGACTACGTTTTCGTGTCCACGCGCCACGAAGCCGGTTTGGTGCGTGAGGCAGGGATCGACGGCACGCGGGTGGCGATGTTGCCCAACGGGGCCGACCCCGATCAGCACACGTGGTGGGGCTCGGCGGTGGACGCGGCCACGTTGGTGTTCGTGGGCAACCTGTACTACGAACCGAACGCCCGCGCGGTTCAGGCGATCCGTACGATGCTGTTGCCGTCGCTGCGCGCCGAAGGGCTCGACATTCGGGTACGGGCGATCGGCCGGGGACCGGCCGAGCTGACCACGCCCACCGACGGTCTGGAATTCACCGGCCGCGTGGACTCGATCAACGCCGCACTTCGCGGCGCAACTGTGGCGCTGGCACCATTGACGGCGGGCTCTGGGGCGAAGATGAAAGTTCTTGATTACCTGGCCGCTGGTCTGCCGGTGCTGGGCACCAGTGAGGCCGTGACGGGCCTGTCCACTGATCATCCCGGCGTCGTGGTTGAGGACGACCTGAGCGCGTGGGCATCCGTGCTCGCGGTGCTGCTGCGGGATCACGAAGCGCTACGGGCCGTGGGCACGGACGGCCGCCGATCGGTCGAGCGGGAACTATCGTGGCACCACATCGGCTCCGATCTGCTAAGCAACGTGGGCGTCTGGCTCGACCATCCCGCCCCGAAACAGCTGGACCCACAGGCCGCCACGGACGCGCTCAGCGTGCCGCGTTGGCTCGCGGAACACGGCGGTCAAAACGCTTTGGGGAGCCCGGAATTCACCAGTCAGGGGCGGCCGGTATGGCTTCGCCGCGCCGAAGCGCACCCGCCAGGGGTGCTGGGCGGAAGAGGTGCGAGCCTGTGAACAGCCGAACCTATGACTTGGTGACCTGTACGTGTTCGGTCACGGCAGCCGAGCCCGTTCACACGATGATGGCCCACTACCTGAGCGCCTTTCGCGTGCCCGAGCGCAACGGCACTGATGTCGCACTGACTCTGAGCTACGACCGTGTTGCCAGGGTGCGGCGGTCAGTGCCCGCGACGCCACCGACCGAGGTACGCAATAGCCATCCTGACCAGCGGTATCAGGTATGGATAAGCGGAGACCATGAAGTCCTGACACCAGAGCGAGAGCAAGACCATGTGATCACCGTTCGGGGAAACCACATCACGGTTTCCAGTGTGCGGGAAAACGTAGCCGCGACTATCGGCGTTCGGGTCGTTCGGCAGCTCATCATGCGCGGCGGCGAAACCTGTGGCGGGCAAGCCGTTCATGCGGGCGCGGTCGTGGCGAACGGTGACGGTGTGCTGGTCGGCGGGCAGCCCGGCGCGGGCAAGACCAGCGTCCTGACACGGTTGGTGGAGGACCACGGCGCGGCGGCCCTGTCCAACGATCGGACCGTGGTGGTACCCGATGATGCGGGCACGTGGCGCGCGGTCGGCGTCCCGCTGGCGTGGCGCTTCACACCTGAGGGCATCGGCGGTTCACCACGGCTCTCGGGTGCTCTGGCGCACACAACGCCCCGGCGTGGCGGTGGGCTCACTGACAGCAAGGTGGAACTCACTCCGTTGGAAGTCAGCCAGATACTCGACAACCCAACAACATCCACAACCCAAGTCACCCGCGTGATCGTGCTGATGCGGTCGCCCAACGAACAACCGGTGACACCAGACGCGCGGTCTCTGCGTCGTCATTTGGACTTCGGCAGGGCCGACTTCTTCGCGGACGACTGGTTGAACATCCGGCCACATCTACCTGGCAACGCGAACAATCCGACGGACCCGGATGCCTGGTGGACCACGCTCGCCGGCCTGCCCGTGCAGGTGATCTGTTGGGGTGATCCCGTCGAGTTGGCCCGGGTCGCGGCGATCATCGCGGGTGGTGCGCGATGAGGGGGTGTGTGCTGGCGGGGGTGTGGGGTGCCGGTAAAACGGCCGTCTACCAGCGATGCGCCGCCGAGTTGATCGCGGGCGGCTGTGAGTCGCTGATCGCTCTACCGCAAGCAGCGACGCTGACCACGCACACCTATACGACCGGCAGCGGCTCCGACCACGTAGCAAATATTCGGTCGTGGTTGGAGAACCTGACCGTGTTTCTCGAAGACTTCGACCGGAGGTTTCAGGTCAGCACCTTGCCGAACCACAGGTTCGCGCCCGCGTGGGCCCCTACATGTTTACTGGAAGGGCTCGGGTTCGACGCGCCGGTCTACGGATTGCCATTGGACCGGCGTTCTCTGCTGAGTATCGAACACCGCCTCGCGGCGCTGGGGCTACATCTGGTTGTTCTCCGAGTCCCAACCAACCGGATACGTCAACAGTGCGTGGAGTCCACCCGCGCGCATCGCAGCCCACGATGGGCCGCCTACCTGGAAGGGTTCGGTCCCGACGATCGAGCGAGAGCACAATACGTGCAGCGTGCCCAAGATCGCCTGTTGTGCTGGGCTCGGACCTCACCCATGCCATCGCGGGTTATCGACGTTGACGGCGAGGGATGGGACGATTCGGCCGCTCAGATCGCGGACCTGATCACTTCACCGACGAAGGCCACATATGGACGGCGCCATCCGACCGCACCCACGCCCGCAGCCGTTGGAGGTAGTCATCGCGCATAGAACGATCACTGACCCGTGTCCAGTAGTCCACGCCGGTCAGCAGTTCCAAGCCGCCCGCGACGGACAGCCGCTCGTGCCACAGTTGCGGCAGCTCGCTCACCATCCGGTACCCGCTGACGAATTGCTCCGCCCACTGGGGGCGCTTCTCGAACATCCACATGGCCGGTTTCACGAAATCCATCACCGGGTCAACCCACCGCAGGTGTTCCAGATCGAGCAGCACCCGGAAGCGTCCGGCATCATCGACCAGGATGTTCGGCAAATACACATCCAAATGCGCGACCGCCGGACGCACAACCCGCGACACCGAATCAGACAGCGCCCCAAGCAAAGCCAGACCAGAAGGCACCAGATCGCCTGTGCCACTGTCAGTTTCGTGGTCGCGATACGCCCGCGACAGCGACTCAATACGGGACGCGACCGCGACGCTCCACGAATCCGCATCGGCCCCCAGACCCGTAAGCGCATCACCGAACGCCTTCACCGGAACGCTATGGAGCCGTGCCAGCGCCGCGCCGGTCTCGGCTATTACCCGACCCATCGCAGCGGGATGCAGCGAGCCCGCCGCGTCTTCGGCGTCGTGACCGGGCAAGTACTCGGACACGATCAGCAACCGACCGCCCACCAGGTCATCGGACGCCGAGAACGCCAACAGGCGCGGCACCGGTACGCCGTGCCTCCACACCCGGCGATGCTCCGCCAACCTCCGTAAGACAACATCGGAATGACCGGCCTGCCCGGCCTTGCCGACCAGCGCGCCGCGACCGGAGTCGAACACCCACGACGCGTGACTACGACCCGTCCGCAGCGCCGTGCGGGGCCGGACCGGGACGGCATCCGGCAACAGTTGTCCGATAGCGGCGGCCACCTGATCAACGCTTAGTTCAACAATGCCCACAAGCTGAAACATTAGAGCCACCTCCCGACAAGAAAGGCACAACCATGAGCGCCGCGACCACAGAAATCATTGCTAGAGCAGTCATCTGGCGAGACAGTCGCCTTCTTCTCGTCCGACAGCGCGGTAAAGCGTGGTCGTTCCTACCGGGCGGGCACGTCGAGCCAGGCGAACGTGTCGAAGCCGCGATAGTGCGCGAGATCGCCGAAGAGCTCGGCGCAGATGCGAAGATCGCTGGTTTCGCCGGGGTAGTGGAACACGGCTACATCGAAAATGGTGCCACGCACCATGAATTGAACTTCGTTTTCGAGGTGGAAATCAGCGTCCCCGAACCGGTGAGCCAGGAAAACCACCTCGAATTTCACTGGCTCCCGGTAGCCCAACTCGCTGACACCGATGTCCGGCCCAGCGCACTCAAGAATGCGCTACTGGCAGCGGGTGAAGGTGCCGCACCGTTCTGGCACGCCTGGAACGGCTAAACATACTCTTCACCTTGACCCGCATAGGATGGTCTGATCTCGCCAAGCACCACACTTCGTCATGGGGACGGAGACCGGCGCAGGGATGTCGCGGTGTCCTGGAGGGTGTTCAGCAGGGGGATGAGCAGGGGGTGGTGTTCGGCGCCTCGCCGTACGGCGGCGAAGACCCGGCGGTTCGGGCCCGCCGCCACCGGGCGGATCACCACGCCGGACAGGTCCGTGTCGCGCAGGGCCAGCCGGGGCACCATCGCCACGCCCGCTCCGGCCGAGGCCAGCGCGACCACCGCGCTGAAGTCGTCCGAGGAGTGCGCGAACTCGGGGATGAAGCCCGCGTGCTCGCAGGCCAGCGCGATCACGTCGTGGCATGGGTTGCCCGGGTAGGGGCCGATCCAGGTCTCCCCGGCCAGATCGGCGACCGACAGCGTCTCGGCGTCGTGGTCCGGGAGCGGGGGCACGTCTTCGGTGCGGCCGGGAACAGTCGCCAGGCGGTGGGCGCGGGGCAGGACCAGGTCGAACGGTTCGGAGTAGAGGGGGATCCGGGACAGACGCCGGTCGTCCTCGGCGGGGGCGCCGCGATACTCGACCGCGACGGCGACGTCCACCGCGCCGTCCAGCACCATGGTGAGGCTCTGGTCACCCTCGGCGTCCAGGACGTGCACCCGGATGCCCGGTTCCTTGTCCCGGAGTGCCCCCACGGCCGGGGCCACGACGAGCCCGATCGCGGTGGCGAAGGAGGCCACCTTCACCTCGCCGGCCGTACCCGTCGTGTAGGCGGCGATGTCGGCTTCGGCCCGTTCGAGCTGGGCGAGCACCTCGTTGGTGTGGCCGAGCAGGATCCGGCCCACGGAGGTGAGCCGTACGCCTCGGCCGTCGCGTTCCAGCAGGCGGTGGCCCACCTCGTGCTCCAGGGCGACGAGCTGCTGGGAGACGGCGGAGGGGGTCAGGTGCAGGGCGGCGGCCGCGGCGGTGACCGTCCGGTGGTCGGCCAGCGCGCGCAGGGTCCTGAGCCGCCGCGTGTCTATCACCCTCTCATTGTCGCCGAGGCCGTCCGCCGACTTCCCGGCGAGGTCATCCGCGGGCCGTGACGAAGGCGTCCACCGCCCGATCCACGTCCTCGGTGGAGTGCGCCGCCGACAGCTGGACCCGGATGCGGGCCTTGCCGTGCGGGACGACCGGGTAGGAGAAGCCGATCACGTAGATCCCCTGTTCGAGCAGGCGCTCGGCCAATGCGGCGGCCTCGGTCGCGTCGCCGATCATCACCGGGACGATGGGGTGGTCGCCGGGCAGGATGTCGAATCCGGCCTCGGTCATCCGGGTGCGGAACCGCCCGGTGTTGGCGCGCAGCCGTTCCCGGGCCTCGCTGGAGCCGCTGATCAGGTCAAGGACGCGGAGTGAGGCGGCGGCGATCATCGGGGCGAGCGAGTTGGAGAACAGGTACGGGCGGGAACGCTGACGGAGCAGCTCGCAGATCTCCTTCCTCGCGGCGACGTAGCCGCCGCTGGCCCCGCCGAGCGCCTTGCCGAGCGTGCCGGTGACGATGTCCACCCGGTCCGTCACGCCGTGCAGTTCCGGGGTGCCCCGGCCTCCCTCGCCGACGAAGCCGACCGCGTGCGAGTCGTCCACCATGACCATGGCGTCGTGGCGTTCGGCGAGGTCGCAGATCTCGTCCAGCGGCGCGACGTAGCCGTCCATGGAGAACACCCCGTCGGTGACGATCAGTCTGCGCCGGGCGTCGGCCGCCTCCTTGAGCCTGGCCTCCAGCTCCGTCATGTCGCGGTTGGCGTAGCGCAGGCGGCGGGCCTTCGACAAGCGGATGCCGTCGATGATGCTCGCGTGGTTGAGCGCGTCGGAGATCACCGCGTCGCGTTCGTCGAGCAGCGTCTCGAACACCCCGCCGTTGGCGTCGAAGCACGAGCTGTACAGGACCGCGTCCTCCTGGCCGAGGAAGTCCGCCAGCCGTGCCTCCAGTTCCTTGTGCACCTCCTGGGTGCCGCAGATGAAACGCACCGAGGCCATGCCGAAGCCCCAGCGGTCCAGGGCCTCCTTGGCGGCGGCCACCACCTCAAGGTGGTCGGCGAGTCCCAGGTAGTTGTTGGCGCAGAAGTTCAGCACCTCGCCGCCTCCGGCGACGGCGATGCCGGCCCGCTGCGGGGTGGTGATGACCCGCTCGGGCTTGAGCAGCCCGGCGTCGGCGATCTCGTCGAGGGTGTCGCGCAGGTCGGCGCGGACGTTGTCGAACATCAGGAGGTCCAATCCAGGATGATCTTTCCGGTCTTGCCGCTCGCGGCGGTGTCGAACGCGGCGTCGAAGTCGCGGTAGGAGAAGCGGTCGGTGATGACGGGGGAGAGGTCCAGGCCCTTCTCCAGGAGCACTGACATGGCGTACCAGGTCTCGTACATCTCCCGGCCGTAGATGCCCTTGATGGTGATCATCGAGGTCACGACCGTCGCGAAGTCCACCGAGAACTGTTCGGACGGCAGCCCGAGCAGGGCGATCCTCCCGCCGTGCGTCAGGTTGGCGATCATGTCGCGGAGCGCCTGCGGGTTCCCGGACATCTCCAGGCCCACGTCGAAGCCCTCCCGCATGCCCAGCTCGCGCATGCCGTCCGCGATGGATCGCTCGGTGACGTTCAGCGCCAGGCTGACCCCGAGCTTGCCGGCCAGTGCCAGCCGCTCGGGGCTGACGTCGGTGATGACCACGTTGCGCGCCCCCACGTGCGTGGCCACCGCGGCGGCCATCAGCCCGATCGGCCCGGCGCCGGTGACCAGCACGTCCTCGCCGACCATCGGAAAGGTCAGCGCGGTGTGTACGGCGTTGCCGAACGGGTCGAAGATCGCCGCGATGTCGAGGTCCACCGGCACCCGGTGCACCCAGACGTTGGAGGCCGGAAGCGTCACGTACTCGGCGAAGGCGCCGTCGCGGTTCACCCCCAGCCCGACCGTGTCGCGGCACAGGTGCCGCCGCCCGGCCATGCAGTTACGGCACCTGCCGCAGACCAGGTGCCCCTCGCCGCTGACCAGGTCGCCCGGCGCGATGTCCCGCACGCCCGGCGCCGTCTCGACGACCTCGCCGCAGAACTCGTGCCCGATGATCAACGGCGTCCGCAGGGTCCGCCGGGCCCACGTGTCGAAACTCCGGATGTGCAGGTCCGTACCGCAGATGCCGGTGCGCAGCACCCTGATCAGCACCTCTCCCGGCCCGGTGACCGGCCTCGGTACGTCGGTCAGCCACAGACCGGGTTCCGCCCTCTCCTTGACCAGCGCTTTCATCACAGATCCCCCTTGGCTTCCGACTTTACGCACTGTGCCGGGTCGGCTCGGGGGGTGTCCATCGCGGTTTCCTTAACCCGGCCCACAGCGTTGCTTCACGCTTGTTCCCGGACACCACTCCCGCGGGTGCCGGTCACCACCCGGTCACCATCCGGTCACCACCCGGACGTCGCCCGGTCACCACCCGGACGTCGCCCGGACGTCGCGGAGGCGCCGGCCGTCCCCGTCCGCTCTCGCGGAACTGGCGGGGACGGAGGGGCCGGGAGGAGGTCAGGAGGAGTGGTGGCGGCTCTTCTGCAGGTCGGCGAGGGGGTCGGCGGTGGCGGACGCGGCGCCGAGCTGACGGGGGCCGATGTCGGCCTCGGCGGCCTCCGCGACCGCCTCGGCCGCCGCCCTCTCCGCCTGGGCCGTCTCCCTGGCCGCGGCCTCGCTGATCGCCGGGGCCTCGCGGGTCGCGGGGGACTGCGGCAGAGACTCGGTGAACGCCCTGGACACGCCCTGGAGGGCGGAGGTCACCTCGCTGGGGATCACCCAGAACGTGTTGCCCTGTCCCTTGGCGAGCTCGGGGAGGACCTGGAGATACTGGTAGGCCAGCAGCTTGGGGTCGGGGTCGTTGCGGTGCACGGCCTGGAAGACCTCGTCGATGGCCTGGGACTGGCCCTGAGCCTTGAGGATCGCGGCGCTCCGGTCACCCTCGGCCCGCAGGATCGCGCTCTGCTTGTCACCTTCGGCGGTGAGGATCTGGGACTGCCGCTGACCCTCGGCGTTGAGGATCGCCGCGCGCTTGTCGCGTTCGGCGCGCATCTGCTTCTCCATCGCCTCCTTGATGCTCTTGGGCGGGTCGATCGCCTTGATCTCCACCCGGTTCACCCGGATGCCCCACTTGCCGGTCGCCTCGTCCAGCACGCCCCGGAGCTGGCTGTTGATCGTGTCACGGGAGGTGAGCGTCATCTCCAGGTCCAGTGAGCCGACCACGTTCCGCAGGGTGGTGACCGTGAGCTGCTCGACGGCCTGGATGTAGTTGGCGATCTCGTAGGCCGCCGCGCGGGGGTCGGTGACCTGGAAGTACAGGACGGTGTCGATCTCGACGACCAGGTTGTCCTCGGTGATCACCGGCTGCGGCCGGAAGGAGACCACCTGCTCGCGGAGGTCGATCATCGGATACACCCGGTCGATGTACGGGATCACGAAGTTGAGACCTGGTTTGAGCGTGCTGTGGTAGCGGCCGAGCCGTTCCACGTTGCGGGCGCGGGCCTGGGGAACGATACGCACCGAACGGATCACCGTGAACACGGCGAACAACATGACGAGCAGCCCGGCTATCAGCAATGCGTCCATGGTTACTCCCGGGGATACACGAGGGCGGTGGCACCCTCGATCTCAATGACGTCGACGACCGCCCCCGCTGGGATCACCAGCGTCTCGTCGTACGCCCTGGCCGACCACTCCTCCCCGCCGATTCGCACCCGGCCGTCCCTGCCGGTCACCTCGCGCAGGACGTAGGCGTGCTTGCCGACGAGGGCCTGGACTCCGAACCGCCGATCCGACGACGGGGGCATGAGGTGACGTTTGGCGATCGGCCGTACCACGACCACCCCGGCCGCCAGGGAGGCGATGAACACCACGAGCTGGAGCGGGAGCGGCAGGCCGAGGCCGGCGGCGATGGATGCGAACAGGGCGGCGCCGCCGAGCAGGCCGAGGGCCGTGGTCAGGGTGAAGATCTCGGCGACACCCAGCACCACCGCGAGAATCAACCAGATGACCCAATAATCCATGCCCCGGCCCTCCTACATAGTTGAACGGCTCGGATGTCCCGGAGGTTCCCTTCCCCTACCGTATGCCGTCTTCCGGGGGAGCGGCAGGGCCGCCCGTCACGGTGATCGCGGGGGCTGGGGGGTAGGGGAGACCCAGGGGCGCGGCGGCTGGGCGGCCGGCAGCGCGCTCCCCCCGCGCCACTCGCTCCAGGGGAGCTGCCAGTACCCCCAGCCGTTGTTCCACTCCAGTTCCCGGTCGGTGCCGCGAATGACGACGGGGTCGCCGCGCAGGGAGGTGGCGAAGAACCAGGCGGCCTGGTCGGGGCGGGCGTTGACGCAACCGTGGCTGACGTTCTGGCTACCTTGAGCCCAGACGTTGTTCAGCGCGTGGACGTACTCGCCGCTGTTGGAGATCCGGACCGCGTGGTCGATCATCAGGTCGTAGTAGCCGGGTTCGCCCTTCTTACGGCCGGGGGAGACCATGCGGACCGGGTTGCCCTTGTCCATGGTCAGGTGGACGCCGCTGGTGGTGGTGTACTCCCTGGTGGTGCCCATGCCCGCGCTGATCGCCATCTGCTGGACCAGCCTGTCGTCCCGCCTGACCCGCATCCGGTGGAGGCGGGTGTCGATGAGGCTGACCTGTTCGCGGCCGACCGCGAAGGGCGTCTCGTGGTCGGATGTGCCGTAGGTGTCTTTGGCGGCGCGGACACCGGACAGGTGCGCGGTGAACGAGACCCGCTGCCGGGCCGGCCAGTTGCGGCGGGGGCGGTAGACCACCTCGCTGTCGCCCGTCCAGTGCCACGAGCCCTCGACCGGTTTGGTGGAGCGCACCTCCAGCGCCCGCTCGACGGCCGCCCTGTCCACCACGGGTGTGTCGAACCCGACGATGATCGGCATGCCGACGCCGACGGTCTCCCCCGGAAAGGGGGTGACGGACCGGATGCCGAAGGTCCGGGCGGGGACGAGTGTGCGGAACCTGCCGGAGGTGGTCACCGGGACGCCGCCGAGCCCCGAGACGGTGACGTTGACCACGTACTCCCGGCCGGGGGTGAGCGCCCAGTCCGAGCGCCAGGTGGACCGGGCGCCGTCGAAGTGGCCCGGCACCGGGGCGCCCCCCGCGTAGGCGGTCACCCCGGTCAGCGTGCCCGTGCCGGCCCGGACGGTCAGGCCCCGGCCGGTCTCGGCCCCCGTCGTGCCCGGCGCGGGGACGATCTCCACGCCGGGCGCCGTCCCCGGTGGAGCGCCGCTCCCGGCCACGACCGACGAGCAGGCCGTGACCGGGAGCAGGAGGAGAACGATCGGGAGACATCCCGCGGCGCGCCGCATTGGTTCCTGCCTTTGAAGTTCGCGAGTACTCGGGCGCCCCAGGGTAGCGAGAGGTGATCAATGAAGCACGCCGAGTAACAACACGGACCTACTGGGCGGATCTAATGGTTCCCGACACCTCGCCCAGAGTGATCACGGCCCCGCCGGGGCCGGGAGCGGACGCGGTGATCGTGACGGTGTCGCCGTCCTCCAGGAAGGCCCTGGCCGAACCGTCGGGCAGTTTGAGGGGCTCGGTGCCGTTCCAGGTCAGCTCGATCAGCGACCCCCGCTCCCCCGGCCGCGCGCCGGAGACCGTGCCGCTGGCGTACAGGTCCCCGGTGCGCAGGCTCGCGCCGTTGACGGTCAGGTGGGCGAGCATCTGCTCCGGCGTCCAGTACATCCCCCCATACGGCGGGCGGGAGACGACCTCGCCGTTCAGCGACACCTCCAGCGTCAGATCGAGCCCCCACGGCTCCTGACGCCGCAGGTAGTCCAGCGGCTCGGGATCCTGCTCCCTGCCCGGGACCCGGGCCTGTGACAGCGCCGCGAGCGGGGTGATCCACGGGGATATCGAGGTGGCGAAGGACTTGCCGAGGAACGGCCCCAGCGGAACGTACTCCCACGCCTGGATGTCCCGGGCGCTCCAGTCGTTGACCAGCGTCACGCCGAACACGTGGTCGGCGAACCGGCCGGCCCGCGTCCCCAGGGCGGTCGGCGTGCCGACGACGAACCCCAGCTCCGCCTCGATGTCCAGCTTGGCCGACGGCCCGAAGACCCCGGCGCCGCGCTGCCCGGACGGCCGCGTGATCGGGGTGCCGGAGACCACCACGGTCCCGGCCCGGCCGTGGTAGCCGACCGGCAGATGCCGCCAGTTCGGCTTCAACGGCTCCTCGTCCGGCCGGAACATCCGGCCCAGGTTGGAGGCGTGCTCCAGCGAGCAGTAGAAGTCGACGTAGTCGGCCACCTCGATCGGCAGATGCAGGGTGACCCGCTCCAGCGGGATCAGGTGCGGCTCGACGGCGCCCCGGTCGGTGCTCAGCTTGTTCTGGATCACCGCCCGGGTGTCCCGCCAGGCCGTCGCGCCCCTGGCCATGAAGGCGTTGAGCGAGCCGGTGGCGAACACCTCGTCGTGCAGGGCCCCGGCGAGGTCGACGACGTGCTCGCCGTACCGCACGCCGACGCGAGGGGTCTCGCCCTCCTGCCGTGAGAAGACCCCGTAGGGCAGGTTCTCCAGACCCCAGGCCATCACGCGCTCTCCTCCGTGCCGGTGACGCCGGCCGCGCCGGCGTGCTGTTCTGTGATCAGGCCGAGGGCCAGCAGATCGTCTATCGGGGTTCTGGTGCTGCACGAGCCGTACGACACCAGCAGTTCCCTGGCCCGTCCCGCGGTCCCGTCCGGTACGGCACGGGCCAGCCGGACCAGCTCGCCCACGTCCGTCGTGCTCAGCACGGGCACCGGGTCCCGGCCCTCCACGGCGGCGCAGACCGCGAGGACGAGGTTGAGGAAGCCGTGCCGGTCCACGCCCAGCACCGGGTCGAAGTGGCGGACCGCGTTGTGCAGCCCGGCCGTGGCCTTGAAGGGGAGTCCGCGCTCGACGCAGTGGGCGATGAAGGCGCCCAGGTCGTGGGCGGAGGGGAAGGCCGCCGCTGACGTCCCGCCGCACCTGATCTTGAGCCCGACCCCGGGGGGCGGGTCCACGGGCGGCCGGTCGGCGACGACCTCGACGAACTGGCGGGCCGCGAGATCGCCGAGGGCGACGGCCCGCCCGCCCGGCACCTCGACCAGCTCGACGTCGAGATCTCCGACCGGCGGGAGGTCCGGGGTGTCGAGGATCAGCCCGAGCCGGATGGGCAGGCCGTCCAGGTGGGCGCGGAGCTCGGGCAGCCGCCCGGCCGCGCACAGGAGGCGGTGGGTGAGCACCGGGCTGCCCCCGGCCAGATCGGCCCGGTGCCGCTTGAGGGCCTCGGCCATCGGCAGCGCGGTCGGGGGGAACAGCCCGGCGTCGTCGACGAGGGCGTGGAAGAGCCTCATCGCGCCCAGGTCCAGGCGTACGAGGGGTCTTCGGCCGACAGTCCGGCGGGGCCCAGGTCGAGGGGGCGGAAGGTGTCGACCATCACGGCCAGCTCGCTCGTGGTGGTGTGCCCCTGCCGTACCGCCTCGATGACGGCCTCGACCGCGCCGGGCTGCGGGCCGTGCGTGAACCCGGCCGGGTGCAGCGAGATGGAGCCGACGTCGATGCCCGAGCCCTTGCGCGCGGTGTAGTCCCCGCCCGCGTAGAACATGAGCTCGTCGGAGTCGACGTTGTGGTGGTTGTAGGGGATCGGGACGGCGTCCGGGTGGAAGTCGAGTGGCCGGGGGCAGAACGAGCAGATCACGAAGTTCGGCCCCTCGAAGGTCTGGTGCACCGGTGGCGGGGCGTGGGTGCGCTTCACGACGGGTTCGAAGTCGTTGATGTTGAACGCGTACGGATACAGGCAGCCGTCCCAGCCGACCACGTCGAAGGGGTGGTTGCGGTAGACCAGCCGGGTCAGCCCGCCGCGCGTGCGGACCAGCACCGGCACCTCCTCGCCCTCGGCGATCAGCGGCTCCCGCGGGGTACGCAGGTCCCGCTCGGAGTAGGGGGCGTGCTCCAGGAACTGGCCGTGGGAGGACAGGTAGCGCCTGGGCGGGCGGATGTGCCCGGAGGCCTCGACGGTGAAGGCCGTGACGCGGCCCCGGGGGACCCAGCGGTGAACGGTTCCGGTCGGGATGACGACGTAGTCGCCCTCGCCCGCCTCGATCGCGCCGTAGGTCGACTCGAACCCGACCCGGCCGGAGGCGATGTAGACGCACTCGTCGCCCATGGAGTTGCGGTAGAGCTCGCTGGGCGTCTCGCTCGCGGCGTACGACATGCGGACGTCGGAGTTGCCCGCCAGCAGCCCGCGCCCGGTGACCAGGTCGCCGCCGGCCGGCAGGTCCTGGGTGCGGAAGTGCCGGGGCGACAGCGGCAGGTTCGGGGTGAGCGCCGTCGCCGCGGGGGGCTCGACCGCCTCGGCCTTGATGATCGCGGTGGGGAGGTACCGGTGGTAGAGCAGGGAGGAGTCACTGGAGAACCCCTCCTCACCCATCAGCTCCTCGGCGTACAGCCCACCGTCGGGCCGCCGGAACTGCACGTGTCGCTTGCGCGGTATCTCACCCACGACGCGGTAGTACGGCATCCGCTTCTCCCAATTTCGTCCGCTTATCGGACATATGCGTCCTCTATACGAACAACCATCCGCCACCCGTGGGACGATGTCAAACATGAACGTCGTCGCCGGAACGGGTGACGACGGCAAGCCGCCGCCCGATCCGAATCCGGATCGGGCGGCGGGCACTCACTGAGTCACCGGTACGGTGTCAGGGTTTCCATGGATTCAGGGGCACTGCTTCCAGGAGAAGTGGTACGTGGTCGCGATGCTGCCGTCCGTCGAGTCCATCGCCATGAAGCTGGTGGTCTTCGTCGTGTCCGAGGTGCCCGCGTTCACGCGCAGTTCCGTGTTGATGTTGAAGCTGCGCATCTCACCGCAGGGCAGGTAGACCAGCTGCGCCACGTCGATCGTGTCGGTGTTCTGCCAGTTGTTCTCGAACAGACCCTGGAGCTTGTGGGTGGTCGATGTGGTCTGGGAGTGCCCCTGGAAGTAGTAGTTGGCCCTCTCCTCGCCGGTCGCGCCCGGCTCCAGGTGCGCGAAGCCGCGGTAGTCGACCTGAGCGACCGCGTAGGTGAACCCCTGGGGAACGTGCACGAGCAGGTTGAGCTGGCAGTTCTTCCGGAAGTCGGTCGGCTTGGCGCCGACTCCGACCTGCGCCAGGAAGTCGCTGTAGGTGACCGTGAAGGCCATATTGTCGGGTGAAACGGCCACCGCGGCCGTCCCAGGCCGGCAGCCTGAGCCGTTGACCGTTGCGACATCGATGATGATTTTGTCTGGCGGAGGGACGGCGGGCCAGGCATTCGCCGGGGTGGTGGCCGTGGCGATGAATGCCACGACCGCCGCGGCGACAGCCATGAGTTTGCGCACGAAGAATCCCTTCTATTGTCAGTCGACGATTACTGAATCAGAGGCAGCGTTTCCAGCTGAACTGATAGACGGTGTGCACGCTCCCGCGCGTGGAGTCCATCGTCATGAAGCTGGTCGTCTTCTCCGGGTTCGAGGTGCCGACATTGACTCTTAGTTCGGTGTTGATATTGAGGCCGCGATCCTCGCCGCAGGGCTTGTATACCAACGCCTCCACGTCAGCCGTGTCGGTGTTCTGCCAGCCGCCCTCGAACGGGCCGTTGAGCACATGGCTGACCGGGACCGTCTGAGAGCTGCCTTGGAAGTAGTAGTTCGCCTCCTGGAGGCCGGACGCCCCTTCCTCCAGGTGCGCGAAGCCGTGGTATTCGGCCTGAGCGATCGCGTAGGTGTATCCCTGAGGAACATGCACCCGCAAATTGATTTGGCAGTTCTTCCGGAAGTCGGTCGGCTTGGCGCCGACTCCGGCCTGTGCCAGGAAGTCGCTGTAGGTGACCGTGAAGGCCGTGTTGTCGGACCTTTCTGTCACGACCGCCGATCCACGGGGGCAGCCCGAGCCGTTAACCGTCACGACCTCCACCTTGACCTTGTTGGTCGGAGGCATCGAGTCCGCGGTATTCGCAGGCGAGCTGATCGGGGCGAGGAGTGCCATGGCTGCGCCGCCGATCGCCATCATTTTGAGCATGCAGAATCCCTCCTAAGGCCATGTTGATACACCGATGGTTCAGCTACCCGCTCTGCAGGGGAACTGCAGTGGATTAAAGGGGTGGCGCTGTGGTCGGCGGGATGCTCGATCAGCGATTGATCGCCGGAGTGGTATCTCCGGTGTACGCATGTTATGAACGACCTCTGACGCTGTCAATGGCTTGTTTTGTCAAAACCCCTGTTTCGCATGATCTTGCTCAGGGTAGCTGATTCTGACTATCTGTAGCCATTTGGGTCAGGGTTTTAGTATTTCTTCATAAAACAGCCGTATATGGATCCGGAGTAACCGGATTCCGCCGGCGGGACCCCGTGTCAAGATGGATCGCTCCGTGTGTCCCCCGTCATCACGAACCCGGGCCGGCCGGCCTTTTTCATCCTGTTTCGAGGATCCGGGGGACGAGAATTGCTCTGACGGGTTGTCCTGCGCCATGAGGGAGGAAACATAGTTTATGCAGGATGCGTCAGGCCCTCGATTACGTATTGGCACGTTCTCCGCGAGCGCGGAGCCGAGGAGGACCAAGAGGACTCCCCGCTCCTTTCGGGGGCCGGCGAAGTGGATCCGCCGGCCACGATCGCCTCCCCGCCGGGGCCGCGTTGGAGCCTGGGGGGCGCCGGAAAAGGTGTTGCGCGGCCGGACTCCGCGGTGGCAGCGTCTCCACGACGTTTCCAGCCCGCCATCGGGAGGTTGATCATGGCGATCATGGTTCTTGGCAAGGCCTCGTCTCGCACCTCGATCCAGGAGTTCGTCGCACTCTGACGCACGCGATCCGGCGACTCGGACCGGATCCGTCCGGTCGGCGATGAGCCGCTCGCTGACGCGCTCCTCACATTGAGGTGATCTTTCATGACCGCGGGGAGAGCCCCGCGATCTTGCCTGCGTGGTGCCCATGTCCGTGGTGTCACCACTTCGATCACGAGGAGCACAGGTGTCTTCGCAATCCTCCTTCGAGCCCCTTCGCGGGGCCGAGGGCAATCCCACCCCGGTGCTCCGGCACCGCGACACGGTGCTGCGTCCGGCGGCCCCGTGGACCGAGACCGTGCACGCCCTGCTGCGGCACCTGGAGGACGTCGGCTTCACCGGAAGCCCGCGTCTTGCCGGTGACGGCTACGACGACCAGGGGCGTGACGCCGTCACCTACATCGACGGCGAGTTCACCCACCCGCACGCCTGGACCGATGAGGGGGTCTGGCGGGTCGGCGGGCTGCTGCGCGAGCTCCACGACGCCACCGCGAGCTTCCGGCCGCCACCGGACGCGGTCTGGCAGCCGTGGCCGTTCCACAGCGCGTCCCCTGAGGCGATCATCAGCCACAGGGACGCGGGCCCCTGGCACATCGTGGCGCGCGACGGCCGGCCGGTCGCCTTCATCGACTGGACGAGCGCCGGTCCGACCGACCGTCTGGACGAGATCGCCGGCGTCGCCTGGTGGAACGCGCAGCTGCACGACGACGACATCGCGGCCCGGCGCAACCTGCCGGAGGCGACGGCGCGCGCGGCACAGCTGCGCCACTTCCTCGACGGCTACGGGCTCTCCGCGGCCGACCGGGAGGGGTTCGTCAACCGGATGATCGAGTACGCCGTCCGTGACTGCGCGTCCGTGGCGATCGACGCGCGGATCACGCCCGAGTCCGGCGACCCCGCGCCGCTCTGGGCGCTGGCCTGGCAGGCGCGTTCGGCGGCATGGATGCTACGCCACCGGTCCCTGCTGCAGGGCGCCGTCACGGCGTAATCCAGGGTGGCCGCCGCCTGTGTGACAGCGGGCGGCGGCCATCCGCTCGATCCGGCGGGAAACCCCGATCTCGTACCGGCACGCACCGGTCTTGTACCGGCACGCACCGGTACGAGACCGGAACGCACCGGCCGAAAACCGTTTGTGTGCGCGGCGTGCCGCTCCGTAACGTGAATCCCATGTCGTTCACATGTCGCGCACCGCAGTTTTTCATCCGTCTGCGCCGCAGCCCGGCTCCGGGCCGGTAGGGAGGGGATCCCGCCCTTTCCCACGCGTGCCCCGGGCCTTCCGAGACCACTTCATCTCGGACCCGAAAGGGCAACACTGTGGCGCAGTCCTTCGCTCACGGAAACTACTCACACACCCAGAGGAAAGCCCGTACCGGCGGCGGAAGAACCGACCGTGACCGGGCCAGGCGCACCCTGTCGCAGAACTTCATGGTCGATCCGGACGCGATCGCCCGACTCGTCGAGGCCGTCGGCCCGCACGATCTGATCCTGGAGCCCGGCGCGGGGGAGGGCGTCCTGACCCGGGCGCTCGCCGAGACCTGCGGCCGGGTCGTCGGCTATGAGGTCGATCCGCGGCTGGCCGGCAGGCTGGCGGCCGGCACCCGGCACGACGCCCGCGTCCGCGTCGTCAGGGGAGACTTCCTGTCCGCCCGCGCACCGCGCGAGCCGTTCGCGGTCGCCGGGAACATCCCCTACGCGATCACCTCGAAGATCGTTGACTGGTGCCTGCGGGCGCCGGGACTCACCTCGGCCACCCTGACCACCCAACTGGAGTACGCCCGCAAACGCACCGGCGACTTCGGCCGGTGGAGCATGCTGACCGTGCGGACCTGGCCCTGGTACGGCTGGGAGCTGCTGGGCCGCCTCGACCGTGAGGTGTTCCGGCCCGTTCCCTCGGCCGACTCGGCCATCCTGCGGATCGAACGCCGCTCTCAGGCGCCCGATCTGCCGGGTTATCCGGCCTTCGTCGACTACGGGTTCACCGGCCTGGGCGGCTCCCTGCACGCGACCATGCGGCTGCGCTACCCGGCCGACCGGGTCGACGCGGCCTTCACCGCCGCCGAGGTCGCCCCCGGCACCGTTGTGGCGCACGTCCACCCCGACCGGTGGGCGGTCCTCTACGACCGTCTCCACCACACCCGGTGACGGTCGGCCGGGGACCGCGTCGCGCGGTCCCCGGTCCCCGTCGTCCGCCGCCGCGCACCGGATTGGCCACACACCGTTTTGGTATCACTACTTAGGGCAATGTCTCTCTATGGCGATAGCTGGGGTGATTGTGGCGCGGCTGGTCCAGGCGGCCCCGGAGTTGAAGATCGACTGGACGAAGATGCCCACCTACAACACGATCATGGCGGTCGCGGCGGGGGTGGGCCTCCTCCTGGCGGGCCTCGCGTTCACCCTGTTCGGCGCGCTGAACTACTTCACCCACATCGGTCTGATCGTCAACACCATGTAGGCGGGGCCCGCCGCCGGTGTCCGGTCAGGCCGGGTCAGGTCAGGGAGCGGGCCAGTTCGGCCGCGGCGGCGGACACCCGGGGACCCACCGTTTCGGGGTCAAGGGGGGTGAAGGCGACCACCCCCACCGACGCCTCAAGCCAGGGCAGATCGGTGATCGGCGCGGCCACGCCCCGCGCCCCCTCCTGAAGCTGCCCCTCGGTGACCACGTAGCCCGTACGGCCCTGCCGCAGGGCGAGGACGGCGAGCCCGGCGGCTCCTCGGGTGAGGGGGTGACGGGAGCCCTCCCGATAGGCGACGTGCATGTCCGTCCAGGAGGGTTCGACCACCGCCACCGCCAGCCCGTCGTCCCCCTCGGCCACCGTGAGGTGCGCGGTCGCGCCGACCTCCTCGGCGAGTCTGCGCAGGGTGGGAAGGGCGCCCTCGCGGAGCAGCGGCTGGACGGCGCGGGCCAGGACCAGCACGCCGAAACCGAGGTGGACACGGCCGTCGCCGTCCCGGCGGACGAAACCCTCGCTCTGCAGGGTGGTGAGCAGGCGGTAGACCGCCGGACGGCTCAGCCCGAGTTCGGCCGCGAGTTCGGTCGGGGTGCGACCGCGGTGGCCGTCGGCGAGCAGGCGGAGCAGGCGCAGGCCGCGTTCCAGGGTCTGCGAGGACTCGGCCGGCATTCAGGGCACCCGCTGGGCTGGAGACATGTCCCCGATTATCCGTGGTGCGTACGGCGGGGCGTGGAGAGGCCCGCTCCCGGCGGTATGGCCCGCGTCGTGGTGGACCGGAGCCTGGTGGACTCGCGTCGGGGCGGCCCCGGATCAGGGGAGTCGGGCCGTCCGGGAGATGGGGGCGTTCGAGAGGACCGGGGCGCCGGGGGAGCCGGCCGGGCGCCTGGAGGTTCGGACGGATGGGACGCCTCATTTTTATGTGTTATGGCCTACTGGTATGGCCTATCCCAGCTGAATGTGGCATGGCGGAAGTTTGACGACTTTTTGACCGGGGCTGTTGGGGGGATGATGATCCATATAAAGTGCAATACGATCGTTTTGACCGGCTTTACCGGGGAGTTCAGACATGGGATTCAACGTACGGCGGACTCTCACCGTCGGTGCCATGCTCGCGGTCATCGGCGCGGTGACCCCCGCGGCCGTCGCCTCCTCGCAGAACTCGCAGGACGACCCTCGTAGTTGCAACGATCTGATGGGGGCCGACGCCCCGGCCTTCATCGTGTGCAGGTGGATGACCAAACCCGGCGAAGCGTACGACGTGGTGAAGTTCTGGGCGGAGAACGACGCGGCCAAGCTCAAGAGCGCCACCCCGACGGACGGCAAGTTCATCGACTGCTCGGCGCCGGGAAGCTCCTGCCCGGCGCTGGAGGGTGACGGCACCGTCGGCGACGAGAACACCCCGCTCCCCGAGGGCGCGGAGGACGGCGGGGCGCCCGAGTGCGAGTCCGGCCAGGAGTGCTCCGTCGCCGGCTACGAGGAGGGCGGCGACGGCACGCAGAGCGCGCCCGAGCCGGGCAGCCCGGCCGACCCCGCCACCTCCACCGGAAAGACGGGCACACAGACCGGCGCCCCGGCCACGCAGGCCGCCACCGCCCAGATCCCGGCTCCGACCGCGCAGGAGATCGCCGCGGCCGCCCAGAGCCCCGCCGGTCAGGCGATCACCGCCGCGAAGACCAACGGGCTCAGGGTCTGGATCGACACCGAGCTGGCCGACGACTGGAAGGCCGGAGCCGCCGGCTTCGCCTCGGCCGTCAAACGGATCGGCGCGCTGGCCGCGCGGCCCGAGGTGGCCGGTATCCGGTTCAGCTCGCAGCTGGGCTACAACGCCACGTTCAAGACCGGCGGCGAGGTCGACGCCTTCGTCACGGCCGCGTCGGCCGCGCTGCGCCAGGTGGCCCCCGGCAAGCGGCTGGGCGTGCACACCGTCGTTCCCGAGCTCGCCTGCGGCGCGGACGACACCTGCGAGAGCGAGACGCGTAAGCGGTACCCGCTGCTCGCCCCCGAAAGGATCGAGTCGCACCTGGTCTCGGGCCGTGTCGACCAGGTCTCCCTGGACAGCGGCCTGCTGCACGGCGGCTACGACACCTGGAAGATCAACGCCGAGCAGGCGCGGCGCAACCAGTGGATCCAGGTCCGCGCCCGCGCCTGGGACGTCCTGGCACAGGTCACCGCCGAGGAGACGGGCCTGGTCGGCCAGGTCACCGGCGAGCAGATCGCGGCCCGGGTCTCCAAGCCGGTCTTGGACGGATCCGCCCAGCAGGTCAACGTCTGGACCCGGGTCCAGGACGCCAAGGGGACGGTGAACCGGCTGACCGCCTGGGACGAGCTGAAGAAGCTCACCCCGATCCAGCGCCGGGTGGCCGCCGTCTACGATCCGGCCACCCCCGAGACGGACGTCGCCGCCGACCTCAAGAAGCTCTCGGAGGTCTTCGGCCAGGTCTATCTCACCGCCCGCTGAGCCCGTGACCGGTGGAGACCCGAGGTTCACGGGTCTCGCCGATCACACCCCGTCGAGGCCGGACGCCGGGAACCGCCCCCACCCCTCTCGGCCTCGAACGCGGGCCCGGCCCTGGCCTTGTCGCGGATGAGGCGAAGCGCCGGCAGCCGCTTGTTCCCGGCTCACAGGCGGTGTGCCGGGCCCCGGCGGGAGGGAGGTCCGTTGTCGGGGTCCGCCCGGCGTCTATCCGAGGTAACCGGCGAACTCCTCCAGGGAGATGAGGCCGTCACCGTCCGTGTCGATTCCGATGATGGCCGCGGCGGCCGCCTCCGGGGTGATCGGCTGGCCGAGCACCTCCATGAGGCGCGTCATCTCGGTGGCCGAGATCAGGCCGTCGCCGTCGACATCTATGATCTTGAAAGTCGTCGCGTAGTCGTCCGCCACGGGTGCATCCGCCTTCCGGCAGCAGGGAAATCAGACCTCAGCACACTAGCGGGAGATGCCCCGCCGAGGGAAAACCCCTGCCGGGCCCGCGGTCTTCCGAGAGGCCCCGGTCCGGCCCGCGGTCTTCCGAGAGGCTCTGGCCGGACCCGTGGCCTTCTGAAGGCCCCGGGCCCGGCCCGCGGCCTTCAGCCCGGCCCGCGGCTTTCGGGGAGAGCCCAGCGCCAGACCTCGCCGAGGTCTGGCGCGGAGCTCTCCGTGACCTCCTCCGAGGTCAGAGCACGGCGCCCGACCCCGCGCGGGCCCTGGTGGTGGACCCACTCCGGCCCTGCGGCGGCGGCGCCGAGTTGCGCTTCTCGAAAATGATCGCCAGCGGTGCCGCGACCACCGTCGAGGACAGGGTGCCGACGATGATGCCGATCAGCAGCGCCACCGCGAAGTCGGTCAGCGAGTCACCGCCGAGTACGGCCAGCGCCGCGAGGATGAACAGCGCGCCCAGGCCCGTGTTCACCGTACGGGGCACGGTCTGCAGGACCGCGGTGTTGGCCACCTCGGCGAACGGTGTCTTGCGCCGCAGCCCCCACAGCTCGCGGACGCGGTCGAAGACCACGACCTTGTCGTTGACCGAGTAGCCGATCACGGTGAGCATCGAGGCCAGGAAGATCCCGTCCACCGGCTTGTTCAGCCACGCGAACGCGCCGACGACGATCGCCGCGTCGGCGACCAGGGCTATCACCGTCGCCAGGCCGAACGTCCAGCGGAACCGGAAGGCCAGATAGGCGAGCTGCGCGGCGAGCGCGACGCCCAGCGCGATCAGCGCGTTGCGCCGCAGTTCGTCCCCGAGGCTCGGGCCGATCAGCTCGTCGCGCTCCTTGGTGACCTTCGCCCCCTCGCTCTCCAGCGCCGCCTCGATCTTCGCCGCGTCGGCCGAGCCGATCTGGCCGGTCCGTACGGAGATGTCCTCGCCCGACGACTGCACGACCGCGTTCGGGAACCCCGCCTCGCTGACCAGTTCACGGGCCGCGTCGGCGGTGATCGGCACGCTCGTCGAGTACTCCATCAGCCTGCCGCCGGTGAACTCCACCCCGAAGTTGAGCCCCCGGACCGCCACTCCGGCCAGGGCGGCGGCGACCACCGCGCCCGTGGCCGCCAGATAGACCGTCCGCCACCTCATCAGGTTGGGGTTGTGCGAGGTCAGCCACTTGCGGACCCGTCCGATGTCCGCCAGGCCGGTGATCCGGGGCCGCTTGGCCACCGCGGGCACGGTTACCGCCCACTGGGCCAGGACCCGGGTGATGACCATGGCGGTGATCAGCGAGGCGATCACTCCGATGCTCAGCGTGACGCCGAAGCCCCGCACCGGCCCCGAGGCCAGGAAGAACAGCAGTCCGGCCGCGAGCAGCGTGGTGATGTTGGAGTCGGCCACCGCGCTCCAGGCGTTGCGGAAGCCCTGTTCCAGCGCGGGCCTGAGCTTCGGCCCGACGCTGTACTCCTCCCTGGCGCGCTCGAAGACCAGTACGTTGGCGTCCACCGCCATGCCGATGGCGAGCACGAAGCCCGCCAGGCCCGGCAGGGTGAGCGTGGCGCCGAGCGCCACCAGCGCCGCGTACGAGATGAGCCCGTAGCAGACCAGGGCCACGACGGCGAGCCATCCCACCAGCCGGTAGATCACCACGATGAACAGCGCGGTGAGCGCCACGCCGATGACGGCCGCCTGCGCGCTGGCCGCGATCGCGGCGGCGCCGAGCGTCGGGCCGACGGTCCGCTGCTCGACGATCTCCACGGGCACGGGCAGCGAGCCGCCCTTGATCAGCGCGGCCAGGTCCTGCGCCTCCTCGACGCTGAAAGAGCCGGTGATCTGGGTGGAGCCGCCGGTGAGCCCCACCCCGCAGCCCACGTCCTCGTTCACCTGCGGTGAGACGATGACCTTGGAGTCGAGCACGATGGCGACCCGCCGTCCCGGGTCGCCCACCGGCTGGCAGGCGGCCTCGCCGGTCAGCTTCGCCCACGCCTGGCGGCCGTCCTTGCGGAAGTCCACCGTGATGAACCAGCCGCCGCCCTGCTGGGGGTCGGTCCCCGCCTCGGCGTCGCCGACACCGTCCCCGGTGAGCCGGGCCGGGCCGATGAGCAGCTTCATGCCGTCCTCGTCGGAGACGATCTGCTGGCCCTTGCCGGCCTTGGTCGTCTCGTCGGCCACGGCCACGACGGGGTGGAAGGTGAGCTGCGCGGTCTTGCCGATGACCTCGGCGGCCTTGGTCGGATCCTGCACGCCGGGCAGTTCCACGATGATGCGCCGCTCGCCGGAGCGGGCCAGCGGGGCGTCCGCCACGCCCAGGGCGTCGGCCCGGCGGCGCAGCACCTCAAGGGTGCGGTCGGTGGCCTCGGCGTCGGCCTTGAGGGTGGGGGAGTCCTTGGTCTCCAGCACGATCTGGGTGCCGCCGCGCAGGTCGAGGCCGAGGCGCGGGGACATGGTCAACGCGACGAAAAGTGAGATGGCGATGACGGCCAATGCCGCCACCGCGCGCACCACAGGGGCACGCGACATGGAAGCCTCCACAGGCTTGGGAAAGTGTTCGGGTACGGCGGTGCACCTGAAGCCCGGGCACGGTGAGGCACCTGCGGTTCGGGCGTGGTGAAGCGCCCGGACCGTTCTCGCGCGCGGCGAGGTATCCGGAGCGTGGGTACGGCGAAGCGCCCGGAACGGCTCCGGGGTGCCTCAGACGCCTGTGGAGGGCGGAGCCCGGCCCGGCCTGACCAGCAGGGCCGACAGCGGACGTGGACTGCCGCCGCCGGCGGCCCTGGAGTCGAGACCGGCGGCGAGCGACGGATGCCGGGCGTCCGGCGGAGGGGCCCCGACCGGATGGCAGCCACCGGCTCCGGCCGCGACCCCGGTGAGGGGCGCGGTGAAGTCGTGCTGCCGTCCGCCGGGGGCGGCCTGGCGGGACAGGGGCTGGTGCTGCGCGGTGACCGCGGTGACGGTCGAGTGCCGCAGCAGGGCGGTGACGGTGTCGCCGCTCGGACCTCCGGGAACGAGCAGCGGGAGCAGGAGCGCGAGCAGCCAGCCAACGGGCGCGCCGCGCCTCAGCTGTCGCATGGTCTCCTCCCGGGTGTCCGTACCCACGGTAGCCGCTCGGAGATGGGCATGGCCGCAGGTCACCGCTGGTTATGGGGGCGTGTCCCGTGATAGATCCCTATAGGGTGCCAGGTCGGGGAGTGTGATCCCCCGTGACCGACCCACATCGGGCGCACGCGCATATGCCCGCGCCGCGCTCCTGCGGTCCCGCGTGACCGGCCCACATCACCGGCCTGTGATGGAAAACACCTCCCCGAGACCCTGAGACGTGCCGGTCCTTCTCCGGCGAACGCCGTCCCTCCGGGTGAACACGGCCCCTCCGGACGAACGCCTTCCGGAGAAAGGCTGCCGGACGGACACCCTCCGGACGAACGCTCTCCGAAGAACCCCTTCCAGACGAACGCCTGCCGGACGGACACCCTCCGGAGCACACCCTCCGGCGGACACCCGCCGACGGTCACCGTCCCTCCGGCGGGCACCCGTCGGAGGGGTCCGGCCAGACGAGCATGGCGAGGGTGGCGATCCGCTCCAGTTGCTCGCGGGGTGCGCGATCGCGGGCCTGGACGGACATGCCCTGCAGGGTGCCCGCGTAGAACGCGGCGAGGGCGTCGATGTCGGTGTCCTCGGGGAGCAGGCCCGCCGTGACGTCTCTGGCGATGCGGGCGCCGATCCCGGCCTTGGCCGCCTCCCTGAGCTCGCGCATCGCCTCCCCCACCTCCGCCGACTCGGGCCCGCAGTTGACCGCCGAGCTGATGATCAGGCAGCCCGGGGGGTGCGCCGGGTTGGTGTACTCGGCGGCGGCGTCGCGGAGCAGGCGGCCGATCGCCCTTCTGCCGGTCGGCTCCTCGGCCATCGCCCGTGCCAGGAAGGTGCCGTAGGTCTTCTGGTATCGCTGGATCACCGCGTCGAACAGCCGGCGCTTGTCGCCGAAGGCGGCGTAGAGGCTGGGCGGACGGATCCCCATCGCGGCGGTGAGGGAGGCGATCGACGTCGCCTCGTACCCGTATCGCCAGAACTCCAGGAGCGCGCTCTCAAGCGCGGTGTCCCGATCGAAGCTGCGCCGTCTGCTCACCCGGAGCATTCTATAGCGATCGCTAAAGAAACTCGGCGGGGCCGTATTTTAGTGATCGATACAGAATGAGGGGGGCGGGGGACCCCGATCTCCCGCACTTTCCCCGATGATCCCGGACTTCGCCGGATTTCACCATGCCCGGCACCTCCGCGTTCGGCACCTCCGCGTTCGGCACCTCCGCGTTCGGCGCCTCCGCGTTCGGCGCCTCCGTTCACTTCGGTCCGCCGCGGGATCACGGCCGGTGGGGGCGGGCGTGGCGAGGGTCTCGCTTGGTCCTGAGCCTCTCCAGTTGTTCGATGAGATCCTCGCGGACCTCGGTCAGCGCGGTGGCCAACTCCGGTGCCGTCGAGTTGGCCACCAGCGGTTCCGCGCGGGCGATCCAGCACTCCAAGGTCACCTTCTGCTCGGCCCGGCCGCGATTCTTGACGCTCAGCCGCAACTCCGCCGAGCCGGGAGGATAGGAGCGGAGCCGTTTGCCGAGGGGGGCGAGCCGTTCGACGGCCTTGGACCGCTCGTCCTCGGCGAAGCCGGTGCCGATCATGAGTCGCTCGTCGAGGAGCTCCAGCCCCTCGTCGTCCGCGTCCGCCATCGCCCGCCTCTTCTCTACGGTAAGTAGTGACTGCGATCCATTCTGTGACATCGGGGTGCGCCGGACGTCGCCGGGGTCCGGCCTGCTGTGCCGTACGGCCGAGTATGGGTTTTCGTCAAATGCGCATAGGCTGTCCTTTATCTCTTTTATAGACATGCCAGAACTTAGGGAGAAGCTCGCCGTGTACAAGGAATTCGCCGTCGAGGCCGTGGTGTGGCTGATCCCCGTCGTCGTCCTGCTCGGCCTGGCCTTCATGATCACCTCGACCTGACCCGCCCGGTCGAAGTCCCGCCGGGGGCGCGCCTGTGACTCCGGCGGACCCGTGCCCCGGGATCGGCCTCGCCGCTCACCGGCCGGCATCGGGACGGTGGAGGGCGGAAGGTGGAAGGTCGCCCGCCGTCGCCCGCGTGCGTCCGGGGCGGTCCGATGACGGCCGCGAAGCCCTGTCCCGGAGGGCTCGGGATCACTGCCCGCTCGCGGCGATCCGGGACCTTGCCTCCGAGGGGCCGTTCGAGCTCGTTCCGCCCTCCGGTGCGGGGGCCGGCCAGGGGGCGTGCCCTGTGACGGGTGTCGCCGAACCCGTGCCGCGCTCGATCCGGGAACGCCGGCCTTGATGCCGGATGTCTTCCGATAGGAAAACGTCGGCGAGACAATCCCGCGGAGCGACATATTGCTCCGATGTCTGTGAATCCGTGAAGTGTGGTTTCCGGGCCCGCCGGTTCCTCGCCTCCTCAATTCGTCCCCCGGCTCCTCTCCCTTTCTCTCCTGCCTTCTTCCTGGCCCGTGCTCCGGCGCCGGAACCCCGGCCGGGCGGGGAAGGCGGATGTGCCCGGGAAAGCCGCCCGGGCGGGGGCCGATGTCATCGGGCATCTCGCCCGGACCCGGGGGGCCATGTGGGCGGAACCGATCTTCGAGGCGATCAGATGTGGTCATTGATGGTTTTTATGACTGCAAGAGCATTGTCAGCGGGCCCGCTCTCGTTTTTAATCGAATCCTGCAATAGACCGGACGGAAGACGCGAAAGGCTGACATAAGCGGCTGCGGGCCGCTATTTACGCAATTCTTCGGCTAGCCGGCCTGTTGGCGGCCGGTAAGCGTCTGGCCGCCGGGTCGGTCGCGCGCCCCGAACAGCGCATGCCTCATCCCCTGCCGGTAAGGAACCCCCCTCATGAGCATCGACTCCTTACCCCTCCGCCGTTCACCGTGGACGGTCGGCTCCCGGGCGGTCATCGGCGCGGCCCTCTACGCCGTGCTCGGCCTGTTCAGCCTCATCATTCCCGGCACCCAGAGCATCGCCATCCGGCCCGCGTTCGCGCTGGTGCCGCTCTTCGGCAAGCGGTTCGGTGTCGTCGCGGGCTTCTCCGCCGGCCTCGCCGGCAACGTCGTCATCGATCTGATCCAGGGCTCCGGCCTGCTCTGGTGGAACTGGAGCGTCGCGAACGGCCTGGTCGGCGCCATCGCCGCGCTGATCTTCGCGGCGTTCCCGCAGATCTCCAACGAGGCGCTCCGGCACATCGTGACGGCCTTCGGGGCGCTCGCCGCGGCCGGGCTCGGCCTGCTCTTCGTGTTCACCGACGTCTGGCTCCAGGAGGGCGTCGACTCCGGCACCGCCTTGGTGAACTATCTGGTGGTGCTGCTGACGGACGGCATCGGGATCGTCGTCCTGGTCCCGGCGCTGGACATCGCCTGGGATCTTCTCTCCCAGCAGGCGGGCTCGTAGTCCGATGGACGTCACGCCACGTCGTCCAAGGGTGGGATCCCCCCTCGCGCGCCGTGACCCGCGGGTACTCCAACCGGTCCCCGTGCTCCATCTCGATCTGCTCCGCCGCTCCAGCCGGGCGGTCGGCCTGGAGGAACCGGATGCGGTCGCGCCGGGGGCTGGACCTGGCCCCCATGTTGCCGCGATCCTCGGACGAGGGGCATCTGGGATTCCCAGACGACGGCCACTACCGGGTGTTAACCTGCTACCTTTCGTGACATTTATCGATATTACAAGCGTGGTGACATGTTATACTGCACCATTCGCTCCAAGCTGTACGCGCTGCTCAGCCTCCCGATCGTGGCTCTTATCGGGCTCTGGATGTTCGTTACAGGTCACGTCATCGGCGACTTTTTTCAACTGCGCCAAGCCGCTACGCTGTATGAGCGCGTGGCGGTCCCGTCGACGGCCTTGGTCATCGCGGTGCAGACCGAGCGTAAGCTCTCAGCCGTCACCTTGAGCGGAACTGTCGGCCAGAAGCCTGGGCTGGCCGATGCCCGGAATCTGACCGACGCGGCGGTCACCGCCTTCCGCGGGCAGGCCACCTCCATGGAGGCCATGACGACCACTGGCTCCGAGGTGCGCGTGGCGATCGCTCAGGTCGTCGCCGAGGCGGACAAGCTGCCCACGCTACGCGCGGACGTCGACGCCCGGGTGTCCGACCGGCTACGGGCCGTCCAGTCGTTCAGCCGCGTCGTCGACGCGGTCTACCGCCTCCAGGACCGGCTCGTCACCGCCTCCAATGTGGACCTCTACCAGCAGGCGGTCGGCCTCCAGCGGATCGCCCACGCCCGCGACATGATGTCCAGGGAGGACGCGCTGGTCGCCGGCGCGATCCTCGCGGGCCGCCTGAAGCGCCCGGAGTACAAGGCGGTCGAGGTGATCGCGCCGAATCGGCTGCTGCTGCTCACCGAGGGGACCGCCACCCTGGACGACGAACTGCGCGGCCCCTTCGACACGCTGCTGGCCTCCGCCCAGCACCAGAAGTTGATCTCCCTGGAGGAGGAGATCGTCGAGACCTCCCGGCTCCCGGAGGAAAGTGCTCTCTGGAACTCCGTCGCCGCCGATCTGGGCGGGAGCATGGACCGGCTCCTCGCCACCCGGTCACGGCTGCTGAACGGGCGTGTCGACGACGCCGCGGGCTGGATCATCGCGGAGATCGTCATCGCCGGCGGCTTCGGCCTGGTGGCGATCGTGGGGGTGGTGGTCCTGTCCGCCAGGTTCGGCGGAGGACTGGCCAGAGAGCTGGGCGAGCTGCGCCGGACGGCCCTGGAACTGGCCGAGACCCGGCTGCCCAGGGCCGTCGAACAGCTCCGCGGCGGCGAGGCCGTGGAGGTTGGGGTCAGCGTGCCGCCGATCGTCGCGAAGGGCTGCACACTGGAGATCGTCGACATCAGCCGGGCGTTCTCCACCGTCCAGCGCACCGCCGTCGAGTCCGCCGCGGGCGAGGCCAGACTCCGCCTCGGGTTCAACCAGGTCTTCCGCAACCTGGCCCGGCGCAACCAGGCACTGGTCCACCGCCAGCTCGCCCAGCTCGACGCCATGCAGCGCAAGGCCAGTGAGCCGGAGGTGCTGGAGGACCTCAACCGGCTCGACCACCTCACCGCCCGCATGCGGCGGAAGGCGGAAGGGCTGATCATCCTCTCCGGGGCCGCGGCGGGTGGTACCTGGCTCAATCCCGCCCCCCTCCCCGACGTGGTATACGCCGCCGTGGCCGAGGTCGAGGACTACCGGCGGATCACCGTGTTTCCCATGCCGGACGGCATCAGGCTGACCGGCTCCGCCACCGCCGATGTCACCCTCCTGCTGGCCGAGCTGCTGGAGAACGCCACCGTCTTCTCCCCGCCGAACACCCAGGTGAACATCCGGGGAGAGTCCGTCGCGCGAGGCTTCGTGCTGGAGATCGAGGATCGGGGACTCGGCCTGCAGGACAGGGAGTGCGAGGAGATCAACGAGCGCCTCGCCAACCCGCCGGAGGTCAACCTGATCGACCGCGAACAGCTCGGCCTGTTCGTGGTGAGCCGGCTCGCCGCCCGCCACGGCATCAAGGTCACCCTCAACCGTTCGGCCTTCGGCGGGGCCACCGCGGTCGTCCTCATCCCACGCTCCCTCCTCGACGCCCCCGAAGAGATCCCCCCCGCTCCCCCTCTCATCCCCCCGCTCGAATTCCCGCAGCAATCCTCGCGGCAATCCTCGCGGTGATCTTCACGGTGGCCGGCGCGGCGGCGAGGCAGGCGACCGGGATCACCGGCAGCACGTAGCGATGATCGAAGTCGAGGACGGCCACCGGGGCGACGAGCAGGAACATCGCGACAACCCAGGGCAGCGGCACACCACGCCACCGCAGCACCGCGCCGACCGCCCCCACCAGCAGGATCACGCCGATCAGCGGGCCGCGCAGATACGCCGGATACTGATAGGCGATCAGCAGATCGGAGTACGGCCGGACCGAACGCTGGCCGCGGATGTCCGGGGCGTACACCTCGCGCATCTCGTCGATCAGGGGCCGGCCGGGCAGTGACCGGTATCCGTGGGCGAAGCCGAAAGCCGGAGTCGTCCGTCCGGGGTGGGCGATCGGGGTCCAGGCGAAGGTGAGCGCGGTGTCCCGGGCGATGTCGTGGAGATAGTCGAGCGGCTGGGCGGCGATGGCGCGCAGTGCGAAGGAGCGGGCCAGGTCGTTGTGGGAGAACCGGTCGCCGGGGAGCCGGTTGAGCGCGGAGTCCGGCGCCCAGACGTACTCGGAGGCGGCGTCGGCGGTCGAGCCGTTCGGGCAGAGCCTCGCCTCTGGCGGCGGTGGTTTGATCACCGAGCAGTCGGCGAAGGTCATGGTGCGCGCCCAGAGCGCCACGCCGTCCGAGCCGCTGAGGGCGAACCTGCCGTGGTGGTGGCCGTACCAGCCCGCGTACGCCACCAGCGGCACGATCCCGGCGACCGTCATGACCCCCAGGGGCCACCACCCGCTCCGCCTCCGGCCTCGCCCTCCGTTCCGCTCCTCGCCCCGCCGCCTGCTCCGCTCCCCGCCCTGTGGTCCGCCCTGCCATTCGCCTGGTTCGCCGCGCCGTACGGCCGGCAGGAGCCGTACGGCCAGCATGAGCACGATCAGGATGAACAGCGGCAGCGCGATCGTCCGGGTGAGCGCCGCCGCGGCGAACAGCAGGCCCGCTCCCAAGGCGGCCCGGACCGAGAGGCGCGGCGACCACATCAGGGTGGTGAGCCCGGCGACCACGAGGAAGATGAACGGCGTGTCCGACAGCACCGCATGCTCCAGTCGCAGGAACGAGGCGTCGAACAGGACGGGCACGGCGGCCGGTGCCGCCGCCCAGACAGGCAGCGACCTGCGGCGGAGCAGTGCGTAGAGCATCAGCCCCGTGCCGAGTCCCATGGCGTGCTGGACACCCGCGATCACCTCGACACTGTGGAACGGCCAGAGGGCTCTCAGCAGGAGCGGGTAGCCGATCGGGTGGAAACCGGACGCGGGCTTCAGGTGGACGGCGGCGTCCAGGTAGGTGAAGGAGTCGTACCAGTAGAGCAGGGCGGGCCGGTAGCCGAGCATCGTGACCACACGGAGGGCCGCGGCCGACGCGAGAAGCGCGGCGAAAAGTCGATGGGTCACGAGGGCCACGGCGACCGCGCGGCCGGCCGCGAGGGTCACGGTGGACAGGTGGGCCGCGAGCGCGCGGCGGATCCGAGGGATCGCCGCTGGGCGGATGTCTGCGGGCATGCCGAATCCGATCGTCGTCGTGGAAGTCGCGGAAGAGGGGGAGGGGTGATCGCGCGCATGCGAAACGGGCCGTGCGGCGGGCGAGGAACGGTTCCGGCCCCGTGCTCCTCTGCGCGACGGATGGGAGCACGGGGTCAGCGGGAGGTGGTGCGGGGGATTCCCGGGTCTTTGAGGTGCCGGGCAGGGGTTAGCCGGGAACCTCGGGGCTCAGGGACGGTTGGGGCAGAAGTCGTCCATCGGGCGGGGGGAGGGGTTGGGCTTGGGATCGATGAGTATGAGCGCTTTGCCGGGTTCGGTCATGACATCGTCGTGGACATACCAGTTGCCCGGTACCGGACTCGACGTCTCCTTCTTGGCGTAGAAGGTGAACTTCGGCTCCACGCCGTGCTGTCGCAGGATGGGCAGCATTTCGTCGACGGTCCCATTGATGTAGTCCACGCAGTGGAGCGGCTCGCCGGGCAGGCCCATGCCGGTCAAGATCATGTACTTCTCGCCTGGACGGGCCTCCCTGCCGAGCCGGATCTCGCCCTTTCCGGTGAAGCTCACCGGCACTTTCAGGCCGATCGGGCAGCCCGTGAACCGGTGGCAGGAGCCGGAGGCCTCAATGGTGGTGATGGAGTCCTTCTCCGACACCACCCGTCCCCGCCGCAGCCCCTCCACGCCTCCGTTCACCACGATGATGTGACCGACCCTGCTGGGGGACGTCGGTTCGAGCCGGAGTTTGATGTGCAGGCCCCGGGCGTTGAGCTCGTGCTCGTACATCTCCGGGGCGGCGAGCAGATTCTTCACCGTGATGACGTAGTAGTCGCCCTCCCGCCTGATGTCCAGAGCGGCGGAGGCCGGAGTCGTGCCGAACCCGCCGGGGAACAGCCAGCCCAAGATCATGAGCGCGGCGGTGAGTCCGGTGACGGCCGGTACGGCGAGGCGCCACCGTCGCCGCCGGGCGCCCGGGGCCGGGCGGTGGGCGTTCCACCGGAGGCCGGGGAACCCGGCGAATCGGCGCCGGACACGGGCGGCGGCCTGGGCGGCCGTGATCTCGTCGAACAGTTCCCTGCCCCCGGGGGTCATGCCGGGGCCGGGATCGGGGGCGATTCCCGCGACGAGACGGTCGACGTCGTTCATCACAGCTGCCCCTTCGCCAGCGCGATAGCGCGCGAGCCGTACCTGGCCATGTCGAGTCCCGCCGCGTCCAGCTCCCTGGCCAGCCGTTTCCTGGCGCGGTGCAGCCGCAGGCGTACCGCGCCGCGCGAGCAGCCCAGCACTTTCGCGATCTCCTGACTGTCGAGCCCCTCCCAGCTGACCAAGGAGAGCAGCTCCCGGTCGCCGGGGCTCAGCCGCATGAACGCCCGGCGGATCCCGTCGCGATCCTCCTCGACCAAGTTCTCGGCCCAGACCGCCAGCTCGGTGCGGAGCCGTACGGCCAGCACGGTCCGCCGGGTCTCCTCCCGCCGCCGGTTGGCCAGCACCCGCCGGGCCACGCCGTAGAGCCAGAGCCTGGCGTCGTTCCCCTCGGGGATGTCGGCCAGCCGGCGCCAGGCCGTGGTGAACGTCTCGGCGAGCGCGTCCACCGCGTCGTCGGGGGAGTCGGTGCGCCGCCGCACGTAGGCGAGAAGATCCGGATAGTACGCGTCGTAGATCTTCTCGAAGTACGGCTTCGGATCAGGGGGGGCCACGCTGTTCCCTTTCGACGGGGACTCGTTACCGCTACCTGTCCGGATCCGCTGTTCTGTTACACCTCCGCCGCGATTGTCCTAGCCGAGTTTTCCGCCGTTGAAGCCGAGCTCAGGGCAGCTTCGTCCACACCCCCGGAGCGTGATCGTCCTTGGGAATCCACAGCGAGGGCTGGCGATCGCTCAGTTCCGGCCTGGCATCGGCCTCCCCGGGGAACCGGCCGGCGGCGTCGGGCCAGAGGACCTCCACGAACGGCAGCGGGGGCCGCCGGTAGAAATGCAGCGCCGTACCGAACAGCGACCGGTACCAGCTCTCGTCCACGTTTCTGGTGAGGACGGGATAGCCCCTGATGACATCGTCCCGCTTCTGGTCCGCGACCAGACGGTGACCGGCCGCGATCGCGTCGGCCAGGGTGTTCAGGCAGCTCCTCATCACCTCGACGCCGAGGCCGAACATCGCCACCTCGGGCGAGCGGAGCGTGTGCCACAGTCCGACGGTGAACGCCCACCCCGGCCCGTCCTCGTCCTCCGGCACCATGATCACCGCCCATCCGTGCTCCCGCACGTGCGGCATGGTGCTCCGGTCGATCTCGTCGAGCTCCACGTCCTGCTCGACGCAGAGAAGACAGTGGCAGGTGAGCTGGTCGAACATGGCCCCGAGCGTAGTGGCCCCGCGATCCACCACCCCGCCCGCCCCGGCCCAAGACACCTGACGCGGTGACCGCGCACACCATCTTCCCTACCGCTCGTCCACCGCTCCCGGCCACCGGCGGTCCGCTCGGGGGGATCAAGGCCGCGGAGCCGCCTTTCGTTACGAGGGTTCCTCCTTCCGGGCCGCCTCTCCGCTCTCCGCTCCCAGCGCGTAGAGGGCGAAGCCGATCGCCGCGACCACGGCGCCGACGACCACCTCATAGCCCCGCAGAAACTCCAGCCGGTTCACCAGCAGCAGATCATGGGCCCAGCGCCACCAGCCCAGCAGATTGTTGACCGCCCCGCCGACCCCCTGGATGAGGAAGACCACCCCGACCAGCCTCAGGAATCCCTTCATGGCTCCCAGAGTGCCCGAACGCCCTGACCTTTCGCGTCCCCCCTAAGTCGGATCATCCCTAGACTTTGGTCGCCTCCCACCACGACAGACCCCATCCGAACCCCGCGCGACGGATGGGGAGGAGAACCGGAATCCGTTCACGGCGGCTGAGAGCTTTGAACGGCGACTGGGATTCACCGTCATGACCCGCCAAAATACCGACCGCACTGAGCCGGTGGCGGCCCGAGACCGGTAAGGCGTGGCGACGCGGCCCCCTCCAGCCCACGCCGCCACGCCGGTCTACCGGGTTCTTCCGGACAGCGGAGCCGTCCAGATCACCCGAGTCTCAGTAACCAGCCATCGGCAGATCTCAGGCATCCGGCTCCGGTCGTCGAGCTCAACGTTCCGCTGGACAAACGCCCATCCGCCCCCTTCACACCGTCCGTAGTCCGTGGCCCGACAGACACACGTCCAGACCACCGGCCGCACCTGCTCCAGCATCTGGTTCGGGTGCCCCCACCCCAACCACATATGATCTCGTCGAGCCACCGCCCCACGTGTGCTTACGTACTTCCCTAACCTGATCACGAGGCGTTCCCCGCGACCTCGCCCAGCGGATGTCTTCTGCGGAGCTCCGCGTAGCAGAACGCCACCCGTCGCGCGGCCCGATCGGGCTCCGTCGTGGAATGCCGGACGCAGATGACACGCCCCCGTTCGGCGTTCCAGCCGACTTGCCACCAGTAGCTCCACCCGTCACACCACACCACCAGGCCCGTCTGGATCAATACCAGCGCCAGCCCGTACCCATGGTGCGTCTCGCAGGCGATGTCGTACTTCTCCAGAGCCCGCCGCAGCACCTCGGCCCGCTGCTCGGGATCCATAGTGATCAGGGGTGACGGCATGTTCTCCTCCAAGTGAGAGTCGAGTCTGTTTTCCATGCGGCTTCACCTGAGCCATCACGTATGGCCGAGCGCATTGCTGCATGACCGTTCGCCTGTGTTTTCGCTTGCGACGGCTTCTTGAAGGGGCGCCACGGCACGGATAGGGAAGGTCTTGATCCGGATCGGATTCGTTGGGGATCGTGCCGTCGCGCCGGTTTGTCAGACTCGTTCGAGAATTTCTCGGTAACTGCTCCTTCAGCTGGCCGAGCCGAGCTCGAACCAGATCACAGTTCCGATGGAGTCACGGTGGAAGCCCCATCGGGTGGCGAGGCTGTTGACAAGTGCAAGTCCACGACCACCTGTGGCATCCGGTTTCGAGTTCCTTGGGCAGGGGATCTCCATGGAACCGGGATCCTGAACGGTGATCAGCACGCCGTGGAGGATGAAGGTCACCGTGATGAGGAATTCCTGCGGTCTGGCGGCTGGCCCGGTGGGGTGTTCAATGGCGTTAGTGGCGAGTTCGCTGGTGAGAAGCATGGCGTCATCACGGAATGGGTGACTGTCCCCAAGAAGCTCAGCAACGAAGTTCCGCGCGGGCTTGACCTGATCGGGTGTGGCCTTGAAACGCCGAGAGAGCACGGGGTAGTTCCCAGGCGTTGGGGTCAGATACGGCGGACGCGCTATGCCTGGGGGAACGGGGGCTGTGATGTCGTTGGCCGCCGTTCGGAATCGATCAGTGAACTTGCTGACGATCATGGACAGGAGTCGTGTCGCCATCTTCATCACTCCCCTCAATTGTGTTCTCGCTGCTGTGGCTGCGTGGTCGCGGCGTAGGAGGTCTGAGCTGGGGCGGGATAACGCTGAGCGGGTACTTGACGTCTGCTTTCCCGGACGACAAGTTCATGTCGCAGACCTTCTTCGGTACGGTTCACGCCTGCCAAGCGAAAGACGTGCGCTTGGCGGTGATTCGTGCCCGTACGGCACAGCGGTTGTTACGGCTGGTCGTGAGTGGCATCCCCGGGTTGCGGAGGAAACCGCAGGAGGATAGCTCAGCGGGTGTGTTGCCGTGATGGTCGGCGTGGTCGTGGAGGGGCGGCCACACAATCCGAGGCGACGTCGGGCCGTCGTACGGGTGCGAACCTGAGCGAGGGTGGGCTGATCCCACAGGTGGTCAGGGCGGTGTGGCAGGCTGGCCGCGTCGTGGGCGTACGGCGGATGCCCGCACCACCGACAACCAAGCGGTGACGGCGGTTGTTCGGCATGCCAGCGGATCCGCGTAATCCGGAGGGCTCTACTACTAGGGTTGAGCATAGGTCGCACCTCCATTGTGCGATCGAGGCTCTGCCAGGCGACGTGACTCGCCTGGCAGAGCCGTTTCTGTAGTGCTCCTTAGTGCCGGATGAACCCGGCTGTGTCGGACCGCCAACACCACAAGGGGCAGCTCACTGAGAGTTCAGAAGGTGCGTTGTATGAGAGTCACACCCAAATCACTGTAGGTGATGGATACTTTCCCCATAGTGACCTTCCGTCGCTGAATTTTCAAGGCCAAAATACCATCGTGGCAATTGTCTGATTTTGGTAACTCGGTCGTGTTATTCACCTATTTGATGTGTGAAGAGAGGCCTGATGGCTGGTAGTCCCACTGTCAAACGACGGCGCCTCAGCGCCGAGCTCATCCGGCTACGTGAGCAAGCCGGTCTCACGCATGATGAGGTGGCCAAGCGGCTGGAATGGTCGCGTGGCCGTCTTACTCATATGGAGCAGAACAAGTGGGTCCTACCCGATATCGGTAACATCCGCCTCCTGTTGGACGTCTACGGCGTCACCGATGCCGCAGTACGTGAGGCAATATTCGATCTCGCTCGGCAGTCCCGCGAGAGAGGCTGGTGGTCGAAGTACAAGGACGTATTTGGCGGTAGCTTGCCCGGGTTCGAGGCAGAGGCAACCCAGGTCCGCACTGTCGAGCTCGTGACCATCCCCGGCCTACTCCAAACAGCCGGCTATGCTACGGCGATCTTCCATGCCGGGCAGGTGCTCGATCAGACCGCCGTCCAGCGACGTGTTGAAGCGCGCCTGGCCCGGCAGACGATTCTCGATCGCACCCACCCACCGCAGATCTGGGCGGTTATCGACGAGGCGGCGCTACGGAAGATGGTTGGCGGTCCCGCAGCCATGGCTGAGCAACTCGGCCACCTCGTCAACATGGCGACGCGCCCCAACATCGCTGTTCAGGTACTTCTCGACTCGACTGGCGCACATGCGGCGATGGGGAGCGGGTTTGTCATCCTGGACTTCGCAGGTGAGCTGGACCCGTCGATCGTCTACCTGGAGACGCCAACCGACAACCTTTTCCTGGAGAGACCAGAGGAGGTTCAGGCGTATACGCTCACTTTTAACCGTGTAGTGGCGGCTGCCCTGACCGTCGAGGAGTCCGTGCGCTACGTGGCTTCCCTGGTTGACCGGCTACAGCAGGAGTAGAGGCGAGAACCGTGGATCGAATCCCCCCTGCACTCGCTTGGCGTAAGAGCAGCTTGAGTGCTCAGCAGGACAATTGCGTGGAGGTGGCAGCCCTTCCCGATGGAGGCCGCGCCGTACGAGACAGCAAGGACCAAAACGGGCCAATACTGTACTTTACCAAGAGTGAATGGCGGGCTTTTATTAGCGGTGTCAAAACAGAATGTCCGACGGTATAGTCCGCTGGCTAGCGGCTCAAGCAAATCCTCTGCGGGAATGATCAAGATTGCCGGGGGTGTGAAAAAGGTCTCACTTCTGCCAATGATATGACCATCTAATTGGCAGAAGGAAGTTGTCGTTAAATCAATCGATTTTCTACTTGTGGCGGCTTCGGCGTCGGCCGTTAGGTGGTGAGTTATTATTACCCTGCGATAGCGGCGCGACGGAACAGGTCGGCTGGCATCTCCTCGTCGAGTCGCCAGGTTACGGCCATGGGCCTCTCTCCTCGGTGCTCCACATAGCGGACGGTTCCGTGGAAGACGAACGGCTCAGGATGGCGGTTCTCGTTCTCCTTACGTTCCCGGGTAAACAGCAGCACGTGGCTGCCGTCTCGTTCATGGTGTTGATAGCGGAGTCCAGTGGTCGACTGGGCGCTCGTACGGTGCTGAGACTCCCAATGGAACAGGCTCGGGGTGAGAGCGAAGTCTCGGTACATGGTCTGTGGTGAGAATTCTTTCTCGTTCTTGTGCAAAGTGACGAGAAGCGCGTCGCATTGCGTGGCAGGGATCCATGCGACGCCTTCGCGCATGGTTGACGTCACAGAGCCACCTAGCGCCGCCCAGCCGAGGGCCGCGAGGATCTCGTCGGCCGAATACCGAGCGTTAACCGCGAGGGGTATCTGTCCCAGCGGCTCGGGCAGGGGTTTAGTGACATGTCGGGGACGTTCTGCACCGTAGGTGATCACCTGCTGAATTTCCTCGCACAGTGCGGACTCGGCGCGCAGCTGCGTGAGAGCCTCGTCATAGGAGGTGAAGTCGCCGCCGTCGCGCCAGAAGGAGAAGAACAGCATGCGGGCAAAAGCCTGGTCGGCAGGGGAGCATTGGCCGTAGAACGGGCCGTCGGGCCGCAGTAGCCGTGCGTACGCCTCGGCTCGCCGCCGGTCGTCGACGTGTAGCAGGGCTCGCACGCGACGACCAAGTGCATCCTCCATGGGGGAGGCGTCTTTCTCGATGAGATTGGTATGGCGCAACAGCCAGGTCCAGTATCGTCGGTTACGGTAGACGTCGCTGATATCGCGCCCGCTGGCTTCGAGATAGTTGATAAGGGACGTTTCTGCGCAGGAGCGAATTTCCTGGGTAAGGGTAGCGACAGTGGCATTGAGCTGGACCTTAAGCTCAGCGATTAGATGGTCCTTGGTGACTCGGTCCAGGACGATCTGGCATCCTGACGGCAGCAGCGGGAAGTCCTTTTCTACCTGCTGCTTCAGGCGTCCTCGGGCGAACCCGGTCAACGCATGGAATCGGTTTCCGAACCTGTACTCTTTGCGGTGCTGGCCGACGAAGTCAAGGACGGTCAGCACGTCTTTTTCGGGTGTACGGCGTAGCCCACGGCCGAGTTGTTGCAGAAATACTGTCGCACTCTCGGTTGGTCGCAGCAGGAGCAGTGTGTTCACGTCGGGGATGTCCAGGCCCTCGTTGAATAGATCCACTGTGAAAAGGAATGTGACCTTCCCACTACGCAGGTCAGCCAGTGCTGCCCTACGTTCGGCGTGGTCGGTTGATCCATCCACTGCTAGTGACTTCAAGCCCGCTTTGGTGAAGAAATCTGCCATGAAGTGTGCGTGCTGCACTGAGACGCAGAAACCCAGGCCCCGGACTGCCTGCAGATCGCTGACTTTGTCAAGCAGTGCGTTGAACACAAGGCGAGCCCGGTTACTGTTGCCGGTAAAGACTTCGTTGAGTTCACGGTTAAGGTAAGCGCCCCGTGACCAGGTTACGTCACTCAGATCCGTCTCGTCGTTGATCCCGAAGTAGTGGAAGGGGCAGAGCAGGTCGGCGTCTAGGGCGTCCCACAGGCGCAGTTCGGAGGTGATGTGCTGGTCGAAGAACTCGTCTTGGACCCGGGTGCCGTCAGCCCGTTCGGGGGTTGCTGTGAGGCCGAGCAACTCTTTCGGTTTGAGGTGGTCAATGATTCGCCGATAGGTGGTGGCGGCGGCGTGGTGGAACTCGTCGATGACTACTACGTCAAAGTGATCGGCGGCGAAGGCGCCTATGCCGCGCGAGTTGAGGGACTGGACTGAGGCGAACACGTGCCGCCAGTGCCGGGACTGATCGTCGCCGACGTGTAGTTCGCCGAAGTCGGGGACGGCTAGGACCTGCCGATAGGTGCGCATGGCCTGCTGCAAGATCTCTTTGCGGTGCGCGACGAACAGTAGAGAGGGCTGTCGGCCCAGTCGTTGTTGCAGATTGCGGTAGTCGAAGGCAGCGACAACCGTCTTGCCGGTTCCGGTGGCGGCCACCAGTAGATTGCGGTGCCGGTTATGCGCGGTCCGTTCGACATCGAGGTCTGCCAGCATCTCCTGTTGGTGCGGGAAGGGGTGGGGGACCAGCGTGGGGATGTCGAAGATCCGCTCACCTAACTTTGAGCGAGATAGGGCCTCGTCGAGGCGTTCGCCATCAGTTGCTGGATCGTACAGTTCGAACTGTTGCCTGTTCCAATAAGAGTCGAAGGTTCCCTCAAACTTGTCCAGCAGTCGAGGAGTGGTCACTGTGGACAGGCGAACGTTCCACTCCAGACCGTCCAGAAGGGCGGCGCGTGACAAGTTGGAGCTGCCGATGTAGGCAGTGTCGAAACCAGTATGGCGACGCAGCAGCCAAGCCTTAGCGTGCAGACGGGTTGAATTCTGTTCGTAACTGATCCGGACCTCGGCACCGAAGTCGTTCACGAGCCGATCTAATGCTCGCCGCTCTGTCGCGCCCATGTAAGTGGTGGTGATTACGCGCAGCGGAACCCCACGGCGGCGTAGCTCGGCAAGCTGCTTCTCCAGGATTCGGAGTCCGGACCATTTGACGAACGCGCATAATAGGTCAACCTGATCGGCGCTGACCAGCTCGGCTGCTAGCTCGTGGGCCAGATTCGGATCTTCCCTGGCGTTGGTAAGCAACGCCGCTTCTGATAGTGAGGTTGACGGTCGCTCGGGAAAGGCTGCACCGGGCGCATCCTTGATGACTGATAACAGCCTCTCCGGTCCGGTTTCGATGGGTTCGGAATCGGTTAGGTGTAGGAGAAGTTGATTGGCCAGTTCTACTTGCTCGCCGCTGCTTTTGAGTGTAGCCATCGCCCGAGCTGCTGCTTCTCCGATGAACCGGCCGAGCAGGTGAGCGACCTCCTCCCTATCAATCTGGGAGGTTTCGACGAGATGACCCGAGCCACGCCAGGACGCGACGCGTCGGGCTAGCTGGCGGGTGAGCAGCGAGTCGTACAGGCCCAGAACGGGGGTGTCGTCCACAGGCACGTGCCTCCCATCTAACGTCGTCCGAGGAGGCAACCTCCTTGATCGACGATCAGCGTAGCTGCTCCACAGCGGTAACTAAAAGTCCAGATGGTATGGATTGACAGTCGCTCATGGGGTCATAGTTGTGGTTAGCTTCATCAAGGCCGTAGAATTTCAATTGGTGTCGACATAATTGAGGCTATGAGCGATGAAAGCTCTGACTGTACGAGTTATAGGTATGGTGCTCATCGATATTCTTCGTCGCGAACTGCTACATAATGTCCGATACAGTAATGCATGCCAGGACCCAGGTCGTTTGCCTTCCAGCCGCCAACACCTTGGATCGCCAGAGGCTTCTCCTCATGCTCAGAACCTATGGAGTCCGCAGGTCTACCCCCGTGCCGGATGTTGACGCATGGGGGCTGCGGTGAGCGAATTGAACGGAGCTCCCCCCGGAGAGGCGACGACGGTCCCCGTCCTGGCCGTCTTCGTCGGTTATCTGCAGGGCGCGGGGTGGACCCTTGAGGACGACGACGGCCGGACCACGCTGTGGCGACCGGAACCGTCCGACCTGGAAACGGCCATGCGGATCGTTCTTCCGGTGAGACAGGATGTTCGCGACTACGCCGAGCGTGTGACCGAGGCGCTGAGAACGCTTGCCTACGTGGAGCGTCGCCTTCCGCAGGAGGTCTCCGCGGACATGAGCTTCGGTGGTGCGGACAACGTGTCCGTACGGCTGACGCCGAACGCCCCGGCCGGGGAGGCCCGTTGTTCTTGGCGCATTCCGCGATATCGGCGCTGCGGAATTATGTGGTCGCGTCGGCTACGGCGCTGGATGCCGACTCCCTGGTTCTGCCTCCCCGGCGCCCGCAACGGGCGGAGGCCTACGCCGCGCAAGCTCGTATCTCCACGCAGCCGGGAAGCTTCGTTCTCTCTCCCTTCCACTGGTGGACGTGTACACCGAGGGGCCGGCCGCTTCGGCGACCGGTCAGGAGTCGCTGCTTGAGATTCTCCCAAGGCCGTTTGGTCGCAAAGTGACGAGCAGAATGCTCGCCGCAGCCCGGCAGGCCCAACGTCTGGCAGTGGAGGTCGGCGAAGGGGACAGGCCTCTGTCGTCTTTTGGGCAACCCGGCCAAGCTTCCCCAAACGCTACCGAGCTGGAAGCGTTGAGTCTCCTGGGCGGCCCGGATCACGACGTGTACCAGGTCCGCTTCTCGCAGTCTCCGCTCGTTCCCGGATCTCGCGAACCCACACGCCTGAAAATCACGCCCGGTCAGCAGAGAATTCTGGGCGAGGCCGCGAACTTTTTGCGAACGAAACAGCCGAGAGCCGGGATCACGATTATCGGCCTGGTTGTTCGTCTGTTCCGAGCGGGAAAGTACGGGAAGGGGGAGGTGGTCATCCAGGGCGTCGATGACGACACAGGTGATGCGAGAAGGCTCCGTGTCGAGCTGGACGAATCTGACTACAACCTCGCGGTGAAAGCACATGCGACCGGTCTTGAGGTCACCGCGACCGGCGACCTCGACATTCGTGGGACGCGTCGCTCGCTGCGCCGTCTGACCTCCTTCTCGGTACTGCCCGGAATCGGAGACGATTAGAGGTACGGCTCACGCGTCGCCGACCGGCCACATGTCCGTCGTCGGCCGTGCTCGGCGATGAGGGGACGGCCACCCGTGCGGTGACCGTCCCCTCATCGCGTCCCGCGCCCGCCCCATCCAGATGCCGCTTCAGCCATGCTCCTGGGCGAAGCCCCTACGGGGCGCCGGACGCGTCCGGGACGTCACTCATGTCGAGGCCTTCTCCTCGTCGGACGGGACCAGGGCGCCGGTGAATTGGGCGGAGTGGAGGCGGTGGTAGGCGCCGTGGGCGGCGAGGAGTTCCCCGTGGGTGCCCTGCTCGACGATGCGGCCCGCGTCCATCACCAGGATGAGGTCCGCGTCGCGGATCGTGGAGAGGCGGTGGGCGATGACGAAGCTGGTGCGGTCGGAGCGCAGGGCGGCCATGGCGTGCTGGACCAGGACCTCGGTGCGGGTGTCGACGGAGCTGGTGGCCTCGTCCAGGATGAGCAGGGACGGGTCGGAGAGGAAGGCGCGGGCGATGGTCAGCAGCTGCTTCTCCCCGGCGCTGACCTTGCCTCCCTCCTCGTCGATCACGGTGTCGTAGCCGTCGGGCAGGGTGCGGACGAACCGGTCGACGAACGTGGCCCGCGCGGCGGCCTGGATCTGCTCCTCGCCGGCGTCGGGGTTGCCGTAGGCGATGTTCTCGCGGATGGTGCCGCCGAATAGCCAGGTGTCCTGGAGCACCATGCCGATGTGGGAGCGCAGGTCCTCGCGGCGCATCGCGGTGATGTCGACGCCGTCGAGGGTGATCCGGCCGGCGTCCAGCTCGTAGAAGCGCATGACGAGGTTGACGAGGGTGGTCTTTCCCGCGCCGGTCGGACCGACGATCGCGACCGTGTGCCCGGGTTCGGCCACCAGGGACAGGTCCTCGATGAGGGGCTGCTCCGGGTTGTAGCGGAAGGACACGCGGTCGAACTCGACGCGGCCCTGCCGGACGGTGGGCGGCACGGGGTCGGCGGGGTCCGGGTCCTGTTCGGTGGCGTCCAGCAGCTCGAAGACCCGCTCGGCCGAGGCCACCCCGGACTGCAGCAGGTTGGCCATCGAGGCGACCTGGGTCAGGGGCTGGGTGAACTGCCGCGAGTACTGGATGAACGCCTGGACGTCGCCCAGGCTCATCGAGCCGGTGGCGACCCGGACGCCTCCGACGACGGCGATGGCGACGTAGTTGAGGTTCCCGATGAACATCATCATCGGCATGATGATCCCGGAGACGAACTGGGCGCCGAAGCCGGCCTTGAACAGCTCCTCGTTCCTCTCCCGGAACACCTGCTCGACCTCCGGCCGGCGGCCGAAGACCTTCACCAGCTCGTGGCCGGTGAACGCCTCCTCGATGTGGGCGTTCAGGGTGCCGGTGTGGGCCCACTGCGCGACGAACTGCTTCTGCGAGCGTTTCGCGATCTGCTTGGTGACGATCATCGACAGCGGGATGGTCACCAGGGCGATCAGCGCGAGCAGCGGCGATATCACGAACATCATCGCCAGCACGCCGACCACGGTCAGCAGCGAGGTCAGCAGCTGGCTCATCGTCTGCTGCAGCGTCTGGGAGACGTTGTCGATGTCGTTGGTGACCCGGCTGAGCAACTCGCCGCGCGGCTGGCCGTCGAAGAACCGCAGGGGAAGCCGGTTCAGCTTGTCCTCGACGTCCGCCCGCAGCCGGAACACGGTGCGCTGCACCACGTCGTTGAGCAGGTAACCCTGCATCCAGCCGAAGACCGACGCCGCGACGTAGAGCGCCAGCGCCCACGTCAGGACCGTGCCCAGCGCGGCGAAGTCGATCCCGTGACCGGGCACGACGTCCATCTGGGTGAGCAGGTTGGCGAAGTTGTCGTTGCCCGAGGCGCGGGCGGCCTGGATCGCCTGCTCCTTGGTCGTGCCCGGCGGCAGCTGCCTGCCGATCACGCCCGTGAAGATCAGGTCCGTCGCCCAGCCGAGGATCTTCGGCCCCACGACGCCGAACACCACGCTCGTCACGGCGAGGGCGATCACGGCCAGGATTCTCGGGCGTTCGGGACTCAGCCGCCGCATCAGCCGCCGGGTGGACGGCCCGAAGTTCATCGACTTCTCCGCGGGCATCCCGGCTCCTGCGAAGGGGCCGCGCCCGAAGCCGCCGCCACCCACCGGTGGTCGCGGTCGCGTGGTCGTCATGGACCGGTCGCTCATGCTGCGCTCTCCGCGGCTAGTTGGGACTCGACGATCTCGATGTAGGTGGGGCAGGAGTCCAGCAGCTCGTCGTGGGTTCCCAGGCCGACGATCGCACCGTCGTCGAGGACGATGATCTGGTCGGCGTCGGCGATGGTGGAGACCCGCTGACCGACGATGACGACGGCGGCTTGGGCGGTGTAGGGGCGCAGGGCGGCGCGTAGCCGGGCGTCGGTGGCCAGGTCGAGGGCCGAGAACGAGTCGTCGAACAGGTAGATCTCGGGCTTGCTGACCAGCGCCCTGGCGATGGAGAGCCGCTGCCGCTGCCCGCCGGACACGTTCGTGCCGCCCTGCGTGATGGGCGCTTCGAGGCCGTCGGGCATCGCCTCGACGAAGTCGCGGGCCTGGGCGACCTCCAGCGCCTCCCACAGCTCCTCGTCGGTGGCCTCCGGGTTGCCGTACCGCAGGTTGCTCGCGACGGTGCCGGTGAACAGGTACGGCTTCTGCGGCACCAGGCCGATGCGCGTCCAGAGCATCTGGGGGTCGAGGTCGCGGACGTCGACCCCGTCGACCGACACCGTGCCCGAGACGGCGTCGAACAGCCTGGGCACCAGGGAGACCAGTGTCGTCTTGCCCGCCCCGGTGCTGCCGATGACGGCGGTGGTCTGTCCCGCGACGGCGCGGAACGAGACGCCGGAGAGCACCGGTGCCGCCGCGCCCGGGTAGCGGAACTCGACGTCACGCATCTCCAGCTCGGCACGGCCGTGCACCTGCCGTACGGGGTGATCGGGCGGGCTCACCGACGACTCGGTGCCCAGCACCTCGCTGATCCGCTCGGCGCAGACCGCGGCGCGCGGGATCATCATCGAGATGAAGGTCGCCATCATCATCGCCATGAGGATCTGCATCAGATACATGAGGAACGCGGTGAGGGCGCCGACCTGCATCTCGCCGCTGTCCACCCGGTCGGCGCCGAACCAGAGTACGGCGACGCTGGAGGCGTTGAGGATCAGCATCACGGTGGGGAAGATGAGCGCGGTCAGCCGCCCGACGCGCAGCGCGGTTCCGGTCAGCGCGTCGTTCGCCTCCGCGAACCGGCGGGTCTCCTCGCGTTCCCGGATGAAGGCGCGTACGACGCGGATGCCGGAGAGCTGCTCGCGCAGCACCTGGTTGACCACGTCGATCCGGGTCTGCATCGCGCGAAACTGCGGAACCATGCGGGAGACGATCAGGCCGATCGACACCAGCAACGCCGGGACGCAGACCAGCATGAGCCAGGACAGGCCGACATCCTGGCGCAGCGCCATGATGACGCCGCCGACGCACATTATGGGGGCGGCGACCAGCATCGTGCAGGTCATCACCACCAGCATCTGGACCTGCTGCACGTCGTTGGTGCTGCGGGTGATCAGCGAGGGCGCTCCGAACTGGGCGACCTCCCGGGCGGAGAACCCGCCCACCTGGTGGAAGACCGCGGCCCTGACGTCCCGGCCGAACCCCATCGCCGCATGGGCGCCGTAGTAGACCGCCGCGATCGAGCAGGCGATCTGCAGGAGGGAGACGGCCAGCATCCAGCCTCCGGCGGACAGGATGTAGCCGGTGTCGCCGACGGCGACGCCCCGGTCGATGATGTCCGCGTTCAGACTGGGCAGGTACAGCGAGGCCATGGTGCCGATCAGTTGCAGCACCACCACGGCGGTCAGCGCCGAGGAGTAGGGCCGTAGGTAGGTGCGGAGCAGTCGGCTCAGCATGGGTGTCCTCCGTCTGAGACCGTGGCCGTGGCCGTGGTCGAGGCTGACGCCGGGGCCGGGGCCGGGGCCGGGGCCGGGCCGGGGGCGGGGGCGGGGGCGGGGGTTGACGCCTGGGCCTGGGCCGATGGTGGGGTGTCCGGGTGGGGCGCGCTGTGTTCCGGGCGTAGCCGGATGCCGTCCAGCAGTGTGGAGACGATCTCCGCGGGCGAGAGCGGGTCGTTCTCGACCAGCCTGGGATGGCTGCCCGCGATGGTCAGCAGGTGCAGCCGGCGGGCGGTCTCGCCGGGCTGGCATCGCAGCCGGTGGCGGTCGGGCTCGATCAGGTCGATGAGCGCCTGCCGGATTATGGCGACACGGTCGTCTCCGGGCGGGTGGTTCTGGGCGGCCTCGGCGGCTCCCGCCATGCCCAGCGCGTCGATCAGCCGGAAGACCCGTGCGGTGTGCTGGTGCAGGATCTCGACCGCCGCGACGAGCCGGGGCGTCAGGGGAGCCGTACGGTCTACGGCTGTCAGCTCGCCCACGAGCGAGGACGGGTCGAAGGCGCTGGCGACGGCCGCCTTCACCAGTTCGTCCTTGGTGGCGAAGACCCGGAAGATCGTTCCTTCCGCCACACCGGCCGCCTGGGCGATCTGCCGGGTGTTCACGTCGGGGCCGTGGGCGAGCACCAGCGACAGGGTGGACGCGATGAGTGCGGCACGCCGTTCGTCCGGGGGGAGGGGGGCGGCGCGCTGGGGGGACGTGATCACGCGGATCACCTTATATGAGTGAGTGGCTCACTCACTCGGAAAATCGGATAAATCGTCCTTGCCCGCAGAGGTTTGCAGGGATCTGCCGACAGGTGGAGGTCTGTGACCTGGCCGGTCCGGCGGGTGGGCCGCCGTGGCTACCCGGTGCCGGGACGGTGCGCCCCGGCCGTCCGCCCGCCGCCCCACGCCGGGACGGCGGGCGTGTCCACTGCCCCACGCCGGGGCGGCAGGCGTCTACGAGCGGGAACGCCATCTGGCCAGGAGGTCGGCCTCCTGCGCCGGGGTGATCGTGCCCTCCACCGAGAAGGACGCCTCGGACTCACGGATCTCGCGTACCGACCGGCTCAGCGGGCGCGGGGTGAGCCCCGCGGCCTGGGCGGCCGCCGGGCTCGCGGTGTTGGCCGCCGCCCACGCGTCGCCCTCCGACCAGAGCGGCAGCGACCGGCCGCTCTCGCCCTCGGCGAGCAGGAAGTCCTGGCCGACCCAGGTCAGCGTGGTTCCGGGCGGTCCGACCTCGGCCACGATCGCCTCAAGCATGTCGCCGAAGGAGAACGGCGGGGCGGGGCTGACCGCGTGGAAGACGCCCGCTCCCGTCTCTCCGCCCGCTCCCGCTCGTGCGCCCGTTCCCGTCCCGCCGGCCGGCTCCGCCCCGTCGGCCGTCCCCGTTCCCCCGGCCGGGGACGCCTGCCGTACCGCATGCGCCTTCTCGGTCATCGAGACGATCCAGGCGGCCATGTCGCGTCCGTCGATCACCTGGATCGGGTCCGAGGGGTCGCCGGGGGCGAGGACGTCGCCGCCTCGGGCGATCCGGTTGACCCAGTAGGTGAAGCGGCCGGTGTAGTCGTACGGGCCGATCACGTAGGTCGGCCGTACCACCAGAGTCCCCGGCCCGAACCTCTCCACGGCGGTCCGCTCGCAGAGCGCCTTCAGCGCGCCGTACGTCTCGGCGGTCACCTCCCGGGGGGCCGGGCCGTCGATCTCGGCCAGTGGCGAGTCCTCGGTGAAGTTCGGCGCTTCCGGGGGAAGGTAGACCGCGGTGCTGGAGACGAAGACGTACTGCCCGGTGGAGAGCACCTCGGCGAGGGAGTCGATCTGCGATGGGATGTAGGCGCTGACGTCGATCGTCGTGTCCCACTCCCGGTCGCGCAGGATCGACAGGTCCGCGTCGCGGTCGGTCCGCAGGTGCTCCGCCTCGGGAAACAGTTCCGGGCCCGTCCGCCCTCGGTGCAGCAGCGCGACCTTGTGCCCGGCCGCGACCGCCGCCTCGGTGATGTGCCGGCCGACGAACCGGGTCCCGCCGACGATCAGAATCCGCATGCCGGTAATTCTGTCTCATCCGGCCCACCCAGGTCCCATATAAATCTTGTTCAGATTTAATGCGGATTCCAGGAAAAATCCGCGTGATTTCCCCATATTCCTGTACGGCATGCCGGTATTCACGTCGATCGCGGAGGCTGTCAAGGGCCGGCTCGCGGTGAATCGGGTGACCTTCATGGGCTATATGAGCCGTGATGGGGAAAAAGGGGGGGCGTGGTGAGGTGCGATGAGGCGAGGTAGGCCGCCGGGAGACGGGAGAGCGTCGGCCGGGCCGTTTCCGTACCGTGGTTGCGCCCATCCGCTTCGCTTCAAAACTTGGCAAGGGGTACGTTGGTTGTCGTCCAGTACCTACCTCAGGATGGTCGTCATGGCAATCCGGTCAGAGGGAAAATCGTTCAGACCGTCCCCGGCCACCAGGCCCGCCCTCCTCATGTCCGGTGTTCACCGGCCGTCTCCCGCCATCCTCCGGATCGTCCCGCTTCAGGCGTCCCGAGGTCTCCGGGTGAGCGGTGAGATCGACCGCACCACGAGGAAGCCCTGGGAGGAGGCGCTGAACGGGCTGGTCGTCGCCGGCCGGGACACGCACCTCGAACTCTCCGATCTCACGTTCATCGACGTCCGGGGGACCTGCCTGCTGGCGGAGGCCGCACACAGCCTTCCCACCGGCAAAAAGGTGGTTCTGCACCACCCGCCCTACTGCCTGAGGTCCGTACTCGCCTTGATCGGATCCCTCCCCTCCCCGATCGAAGTGGAGACATGATGGACATCGAGGCTGTTCCACCGGATCCGTTCGTCCATCCCGCGCTGTTCTACCGAGGGACCCGGGAGTATCTCCGGGGTGTGCTGCCGTTCGTCCGCGGTGGCCTGGAGGCGGAGGAGCCGGTCGCGGTGGCCGTGCCGGAGCGGAACCTGCGGCTGCTGCGGACCGAGCTCGGTGAGGTGGCCTCCCAGGTGCACTTCGTCGACATGACGGAGGCCGGCCGTAATCCGGGACGCATCATCCCCGGCGTCCTGCGCGCCTTCGCCGACCCGCACTCCGACCGCAGGGTGCGGATCGTCGGCGAGCCGATCTGGGCGGGGCGGTCGGCGACCGAGTATCCGGCGTGTGTCCAGCACGAGGCGCTGATCAACCTGGCCTTCCCGGGCCGCGCCGTCACCATCCTGTGCCCGTACGACGTCGACGGGCTGGATCCCCTGGTCGTCAAGGACGCGGAGATGACCCATCCCATCCTGATAGACGACGGCGGCCTGCGCCTCAGTGACGACTACGCGCCCGAACGTGTCATCCACGACTACAACCGGCCGCTTCCCGACCCGTCCGCCGCCGTCATACTCGCCTTCGACGCGGGCCTCCTGGCGCGGGTGCGCGAGGTCGCCGCCGTGTACGCCTCCGGTGCCGGGATCTCCGGAGAGCGCCTGGAGGATCTGCGGCTGATCGCCAGCGAGCTGGCCGCGAACAGCCTGGACTACGGCGGCGGCTCCGGGGTGCTCCGGGTCTGGGCCGAGGGCGGTCAGGTGGTCATGGACATCAGCGACTCCGGTCACATCACCGACCCGCTCGCCGGACGCCGGCCGGTCGACCCCCGTCAGCGGGGCTCCCGGGGCCTGCTCGTCACCAACCTGCTCAGCGACCTCGTCCGCGTGCACACGAACGAGGGCGGCACCACCATCCGCGTGTACTTCACGATCTGAGTCTCCTCCGGCCCCGGCGTCCTCCCGGCCCGCCGGACAGGGGTGTGCCGCGGAGCGGCGGCTCACCGGTCGCGGATGCCGGTGATCAACCGGATCAGCTCGGCGCGCAGGGCCTCCGGATCCTCCACCCGATCGGTGACGATGCGCTCCGCCGGGTCTCCCGTCACGACCGCGGCGTACGTCCGCTCTCCCAGCTCGGTACGGGTCACCGTCATGCGGCGCCGATCCGCCGGGTCGCGCTCGCGGATGATGTGGCCGTCGCGTTCCAGCCGGTCGAGCACCGGGCGGATGGTCTGCTCCTCCACGTAGGTGCGGGCCGCGAGCTCCCGCTGGGTCCGGGGGCCCTCGCCGAGGACGTGCAGGGCGAGAAAGCCCGCGTGGGTGAGGCCGCGGGCGGCGAGCAGGGCGTTCCACTCGCGCTCGACCAGGCGGGCGGCGACCAGGAGCAGGCGGCCGGTCGCCCAGGACGCGTGATCGTCCATGAACCTCCGTTTTCCGACCCTCGAACGAAACCCTCGGCACCACGTTATCCGAATGATGCTAAGGGTGCTTAGTGTTGGGGCCGGAGGAACCGGCGTCACCGGTGTGAGGAGACCAGATGGGCGTCACGACATCGCCGGAGACGGCGGTTGTGAGCGGCCGGGCACGGTGGGCGGGACTCGCCTTCATCGCGCTGGCCGTGGCGATGATCATTTCCAGCACGACGGTCACCAACGTCGCCGTCCCGCAGATCATCGGCGATCTCGCGCTGAGCTCGACGGGCGCGCAGTGGATCCAGGAGTCCTACGCGCTGGTGTTCGCCGCGCTCCTGCTCACCTTCGGCCGCCTGGCCGACCGCCTGGGCCGGCGCCGCCTGCTGCTGACCGGGGTCACGCTGTTCGCGGCGATGTCCCTGCTGGCCGCGGCGTCCGTCAACGGGCCGATGCTCATCGGGGCCCGGATCCTGCAGGGCATCGGCGGAGCCATGATCTTTCCCACGACGTTGTCGCTGCTGAACGCGGGGTTCCGGGGCAAGGACAGAGGGACCGCGTTCGCCGTGTGGGGCGCCACGATCGGCGGAATGGCCGCGCTGGGGCCGCTGGTCGGCGGCTGGCTCACCACCGACCTGTCCTGGCGCTGGGCCTTCGGGATCAACATTCCCGTCGCCGTCGCCGTACTGGTCGGCGTCCTGGTGTTCGTGCCGGAGTCACGAGAGCTCGACACCCGGCGCGGTGCCGACGCGTTCGGCGCGGTGCTGTCCACCCTCGGATTCGGCTTCCTGGTGTTCGGGCTGGTCGAGGGGAGGGTCTACGGGTGGTGGACGGCAGTTGAGCCCTTCGCCGCCGGCGGCTGGAACTGGCCGCTCACGATCTCGCCGGTGCCCGTCGCCTTCACCGTCTCCGCTCTCGCCCTGGCCGCCTTCGTGCTGGTGGAGCGGGCCCGCAACCGGCGCGGCGAGGTCGCGCTGCTGGATCTGTCGCTGTTCTCCATCCCCTCCTTCCGTAACGGCAACATCGCCGCGCTGATCGTCAGCCTCGGCGAGTTCGGCGTGCTGTTCGCGCTGCCCCTGTGGATGCAGTTCGTGCTGGGCTACTCGCCGCTGCAGACGGGGGTCGCCCTGCTCCCGCTCGCGGTGGGCTCCTTCGCGGCCAGCGGCTTCGCCTCGCCGCTGTCGCGGTCCCGGGGCCCGGCCGCCGTGGTCAGGCTCGGCCTGCTGCTGGAGATCATCGGAATCGCCGGGCTCGGCCTCACGGTCTCCGCCGACACCCCGTGGGCGCTGCCGGTGCCGTTCCTGTTCTGCTACGGCATGGGCATCGGACTGGCCACCGCCCAGCTCACCGGGGTGGTCCTGTCCGAGGTGCCGGTCGAGCGCAGCGGCCAGGGCTCCGGCACGCAGAGCACGGTCCGGCAGGTCGGCTCCGCGCTCGGCATCGCCGTACTCGGCACGCTGCTCTTCTCCGGGCTGAGCGTGGACCTCGATCATCGGCTGAGCGAGGTGAGGGGGGTGGACCCGGCGCGACGCGAGCAGATCGTCTCCGCCGTGCAGCGCAGCGCGGGCGGGGCCATCGCCGGACTGTCCCACCGGCCGGAGATCGCCGGGGCGGCCAAGGAGTCCTTCGCCGTCGGCACCCGTTACGCGGCGTTCGGCGCGGCGGGCTTCCTCGCCGTCGGCCTGCTGGCCAGCCTGTCACTGGGCGGCCGTCCCCCGGAGGAGTGATCGGGAGCCGGACTCGCCGGCGAGCGGAACGAAATCCCATTTATCATGATATTCCGTGATAAATCATATGTGGCGGTTCCGATTTATCTGCCCGGACGGAAGGTTATTTTGGGACTTGTCCCAGCTTGGTGGCCGTTTTACCATGAGGTGCTCATGAAAGCCGGGGCGACGTATTTACTTTGAACGGAAGGGCCATACCGTGAAAAGGGACGAAAAAGCCATTTTGTACGGCGGTAGTAACAATGTCATCGATTCCACGTGCCCGCGTTGCCAAGGTTCGCTCGACAAGCACGGGATCAGCGTCATCAGGTCCGGCGAAAAAAGCAGGAAACTGCTTTTCGATAACTTTCTGCCGACGCTCAACAACTACAACAAGGAGACGCTGCTCGACGACAACCTGCGTGAGGCGTACCTGCGCCTCGCCAGCGGCCCCGGCGGCGGAGTCATCGCGACCAGCATGATGGGCGTCGCCGTCGCGACCATAGGATCGCAGGAAAAGCAGTACGCGACGCTCTCCGGGCCCGGGGCCAGAGTCGTCCTTCCCTTCATCAAACGCGGGCAGCTCCCCACCGGGCTCGTCATCGTCGGCGCCGTGAACGCGCTTGAGGACCCGGACGCCATGGTCGACGTCAGGGGAAAGACGTTCGTGCCGACCAGCACCGCCCAGGGCAACAACATGGACTACCCGATCGGGTCGTGCGCGGCGCAGAAGATTCTCAACCAGATTTTCCGCGACGCCCGTGACGCCGGGAAGAAGGTCGAGGCCATCGACCTCAGCGAGCTGTTCTGGCGCGACTACGCCGCGGAGAAGTACAGCCGCGCCTGGTCGACCGGATCGATCGTCCCGTCGTGCGACACCTGCAAACAGGTGCTGCCACAGATGCTGTGCGACCGGGTCGACGCCTGACATCCATAGGAGCCCCGTACGGCCCCGCCCCGCCGGTCCGCGATCGCGGACCGGCGGATCCCGCCGGAGATCGGTGAGGCCGTTCGCGGCGCGGCGCGGATCGGCGCAGAGCGGTGCGGGGCAGGGGCGGTACGGGGTGGGGCAGGGGCGCCCGTCAGCCGCCCCGCCGCTCCTGAAGCCACACGTCCGTCTGGCGGGCCTTGCCCGTCCCGATCGGCGCCCGGGGCCTGGCCCGGGTCTCGGTCACGGTGAAATCGGCCACCACATGCCGATTGTGCAGAAGAAACCCGACCACGCTGGCGACGGCCTGCACTCCGTCACGGGCACGCGCCTGCCCGGTCAGGAGATAGACCAGCGGGGCGGACGGCTGGTCGAGCGCGAAGCGGCGGCCGTGGTGGTGAACGTCCTGAAGGGTCCTGATGGGGATCGGCCGGTCGCTGGTGAACCACGCGACGACCTCCCAGAACGGCAGCGCCGGATCGGGCCCGACCGATTCCTGATAGGCCGGATGAGGATCGACCGATTCCTGGTAGCACGCCACGCAACCCCGGCGGGCATCCTGCCCATGGGGGCATGCCCAGGAGGCGGCATCGTGCGGCATGCTGCGGTGAGCCATGAACCGACCGTACCCTCAGTGCCCCGCAGGTTACTCATGCCAGGGGTCGCGCCACGCCCCCGATGCCGGTGAATCCGGGCGCCCGCGCGTGTCCCCGGAGCGAGGGGCAATCCGAGCCGGATCTCCATCCACTGCCGGGCGCCCGCGCGTGTCCCCGGCGCGGGGCCGATCCGCGGAGCCACGACCGCCCCACCGGCCCGGTCCCCTGCCGGTGAACGGCCGACGCCCTGTCAGCCGCCCCGCCGACATTCCATCGACGTCCCGCCGGTTACCCCACGGCGCCCCGGCACCGAACCGGGGGAGCGGAGAGCGAGCGGAAAGACCCAAGGGGAGCCGGACCCGAGGTCAGTTGACGACGTCGAACTCGTTGCCTTCCGGATCGCTCATCGCCACCGCGTAATGGTCCACTCCCGGCTCCGTGAGCGTGCGCCGCCTGGTCGCGCCGAGGGCGACGAGCCGGGCCACCTCGGCGTCGACCCGCTCCTTGCGGGTCTCCAGCGGGAAGTCCCGGCCACCGCTCGCGTGCAGGTCCACATGGATCCGGTTCTTGACAGCCTTGCCCTCGGACACCTTCTGGAACCAGATCCGCGGGCCCGTGCCGTCCGGGTCGACAATGGAGTCGACCCCGACGCCCAGCTCCTCCTCCGGCACGCCCACGCTACGCCAGTAGGCGTCCCAGTCGTCGAAACCGGCCGGCGGATCTTCGAGCCGGTAGCCGAGCGCCTCGGCCCAGAAGCGGGCCTGACGGTCGGGGTCGGCACAGTCGAACGTCAGCTGGAACCTCGCCGCCATGAACCTCTCCCCGTTTCCCCATTGGTCCTCGTCACCTGTGCTTCATCATGCCGACGGGGTACGACACTTCTTCCGGCCGCGCCGTACCCCCGGCCTCGCGGTCCCTCCTTACGGAGAAGTTCCGCCCACCCAGAAATCCGCCCACCCAGAAATCCGCCCACCCAGAAATCCGCCCACCCGGGAGTTCGCCCGTCCGAGGAGTTCGCCTATCCGGAAATCCGTCTGTCACGAGCTCCTCCGGGGAGAGCCTCTCCATCCGCTCGTGGAGCGGAGCTGATCTTCGCCGATGGGTCCGGCCAGGGCCTGCGCTCGCTCAAGGCGCGCACCTGGGCTCGCCGGGGATGCGCGCCGATGGTGACGGTATCGGGCAGGGGGCCGGGGCGGGTGTCTGCCGCCGTACTGATCCGCCTCAAGCGTGGCCGGCGCACCTGGCCGCTGCATCGGCTCATCCCTACCACGGCCGCGGGAACGAGCAGAAGGCTTCGAGGCGCGCGACTTCCAGGCCCTGCCGGCTGACGGCGTTGAGGGGGTCTTGCGCACGGCTGCACGAGTCGACATGGAGCAGGCGGCCTCATGAACCATTGGAGAGGTGCAGCAGCCTCCCGTATCACTGTGGATGGCTGAAGCTAACCGTGGCGCTACTTTTTGTCGGACTGACAAAAACCTAGAGTCGAGCCGTGATCGACGACCGGTGGGAGCCCCCCGCCATCTTGCTCGCCGTTGACCTGGTGATCCTCACCTTGCGCGAATCGCGCCTGCACGTGCTGCTCGTCGAGCGCGGCATTGACCCGTACAAGGGCGCCCAGGCGTTGCCGGGCGGGTTTCTGCAGCACTCGGGAGAGAGTCTTGTCGCCGCGGCTCACCGTGAACTGGCGGAGGAGGCCGACTTGGACGTCGAGACACTTCGGCTGGAGCAGCTCGGCGTCTACGACGCCCCTGATCGCGACCCCCGCGGCCGGGTGGTGAGCGTTGCCTTCTTGGCCATCGCCCCCCGGCTGCCTGAGCCGACCGCCGGGACAGACGCCGCCAACGCCGGCTGGCAGCCCACCGACCGGGTGCTCTCCGGTGAACTGGACCTCGCCTTCGATCATCGGCGTATCGTCACGGACGGCGTCGAGCGCGCCCGCGTCAAGCTTGAGCACTCCGCACTCGCCACGGCCTTCTGCGGGCCGACCTTTACGATCACTGATCTCCAGGACGTGTACGAGGTGGTGTGGGGGATGCCGCTCGATCCCCGGAATTTCTACCGCAAGATCAAAAAGACCGATGGATTCATCATTCCGGCCGGTTCGGCGCGGAAGGCGGCGACCGGCCGACCGGCCCGGCTGTTCAGGGCCGACCCCCGCGAGGTCCTGTACCCCCCGATGATCCGTCCCGCCGATTCGCCGAACGGAAAGGAACCGGCGTAATGAGCCCAGTCGTGATCCTCACCGCACTAGACCTGGAATACCAGGCGATCCAGGCGAAGCTGGTCGGCCTGCGTCTGCACCGGCACCCGCAAGGCACCCGCTTCGAGGTGGGCCGGCTGGCGGATGGGCGGTGCCACGTGGCCCTGGCTCACGTCGGCAAGGGCAACCATTCCGCGGCGGTGCTGGCCGAACGCGCCATTTCCGAGTTCCAACCGGCCGCACTCCTCTTCGTGGGGGTGGCCGGCGCGCTGCACACAGACATCGCCCTCGGAGATGTGGTGGTGGCCACGCACATCTATGCCTTCCATGGTGGTACCAGCGAGGACGACGGCTTCAAGAGCCGCCCCCGCGTCTGGGAAACCTCGCATGCCGCCGACCAGATCGCCCGTCACCTGCACCGCAGTGGCTTCTGGGCCAAAGATCTCGACCCCCGTCCGAATGTGCACTTCGGGCCGATCGCCGCTGGGGAGGTGGTCCTGAACTCCAGCCTTTCCGCGCATGCCCGCTGGATTCGCGACAACTACAACGACGCACGGGCGATCGAGATGGAAGGCGCCGGCGTGGCCCAGGCCGGGCACCTGAACCGGGCGCTGCCCATAGTCGTAATCCGGGGAATCAGCGACCGGGCCGACGGCACCAAGGAAGCCACAGACCGCGACCAGTGGCAACAGCGAGCTGTCGCCAACGCGGCCACGTTCGCCGCGGCCCTGGCCGAAGAGCTGTCCACCGAAGCGCCCACGACAAGGAGCTCCGCCATGCCCGAGACGACCAAGAACATCGCGACGGGAAACGCCCGTGTGGGAGTGCAGGCAGGCACTGTGCACGGCGGTGTCTGGATCACCCCTGAGGTGTCCCGGCCGGCGGACCTGCCCGAAGCGCTGGTCGGCTTCCGTAACAGGCTGCAGCAGGCATGGGCGGCAGGACGTCTGGACGAGGCGACCTACAAGGCGGCGGAGGCGGAGCTCGTCGCGGCCGACCAGGCGCTGGAGACGGAGACGCCGGATCGGAAGAACACGCTGACACTGGTGCTCAAAAAGCTGCGCGGGCTCGTCTGCGACGTGGCCGACCTGGCAGCGGAGCTGACCGTCATCATCGCCCTAGCCCAGAGCCTGTCATGACAGAGCCAGGGCACCGCGGCGACAATGTGGCCACAGACTCCTCCTACGTCGGAGTGCAGGCGGGGACTGTGCACAACGTCAACGTCTACGAGACGACACCGCAGGACTCGCCCGAGACCAAGTTCCGCAAGGGTGTCTTCTTCCTGAGAGGCCGGATGCCGGGGCCGGCCCGGCAACTCATCAGCGAGGCCATGGTCGGCTACGCCACCAATGAGGTCTACTTCTACTGGTTGCTCGCCATGGTGAGCGGCCGGACGCGGCACGAGCTGAGCAGGGATGAGACCGCCCAGCTACGAGACCGGCACGCCATCATGCGGCTGGCGGGCGAGGATCCGTGGCGAGACGGCGTACACATCATTGGCCGCCTCCTGGAGTCGGCGGGTAAGACTGAGGAGGACATCCGTGTCGTGGTCAAAGACCTCGACGCGCTCCGAGAACCGCAACGTGGCCTGATCGTGGAGCACTTGGAACTGTACCTCGACGGCCCGATCGAGGATCACCTGTGGCACCGCGCGCTGACGAAGGCCAAGTCGGATCAGATGGCCGAGGGACGGAAGGATCGGATCTGGAAGTTTTTTCATCCGGCACCGGCGGAGCCTTTGCCCCGCGCCCCGGAGCCACCCGACACACCTCTGGGAATCTGGGCCCAAGCCATGACGGCGACGGCTGTACTGATCATGGCGGCGGTCCACCTCGGCTACCTGATCGTGCAGAGCGGTCGCTTTCTCCTGATGCCCGCCTACGTGCTGGGCATCGCCGGCGCCTATGTCGGCGTACGGAATGCCGTGGACTGGCGCTCCCGCGTCGTACGCCGCCGCGCCAAAGACAGGGAGTACTTGGGGCCCAAGACCAAGGCCGGGAGCGGTAGCTTCGCGAAAAGGGTCGAGAACCGGATCAATTACTATTTCGCCAGATACCTTCCACTGAGTGTGGATCGTGACAATTGGCTGGCTGAAACAGAGGGAATCCGTCGAAGCCTGCGCGACGAGGTCGCAGCGGTCTACGGGACACGGGTCGGAGTCGAGAAGATCGCCTGGCTTCTTCGGCATCGCGCAGGCGATGCCAGCACCCGCCGCGGGAAAGGTACGCTGTGGAGCTACCGCGCGGAACTCGCCACCCCCGGGCGGACGAAGGCTCTGGCGATACTCGGACTCCTCACCCTCGCGAGTGGAGGCGGGTGGGTCGCGGTCGGCACCGTGCAGGTCGAGCCTCTGCCGGCGATCGGCACGACTCTCCTCCTGCTGATCTCCGGGTGGATCGGCGCCCGCGCGTGGCTGCACATCGTTCTGGAGCGCCGTCGGTATGCCGCAGACCAGGCTGAAAGCGACTGGATCTGGGAAACCGACATGGATGCCCTAGCCCGGTGGCGCGCGAAAATGGCGGACAAGCCCCGTGACGAGGAGATGGCCACCTGGCTGGACTGCGACCGGAGAGTGCTCCTTGAGGAGGCGTTGCGGCACTACAGGCTGACCATGAGTGGTGTCATCGCGCACGCCTTCATCGAGGCTCCCGCTCGGTCGAGCGAACGCGCACGACTACGTAGGGGCCCGTGGCGCTACAAGAAGTACCAACTCCTGGTATTCCTCATCACCCAGGAAGGGGTGCGCCAGCTCACCGTTACGCTCGACTTCTTGAAGGGCACCTTCCATGACCGGCAGCGGCTCAACTACCGCTTCGAAGCGGTTGCCTCCGTACGGGTCAGCCAGTCGGACAACGGCGAACGCACCTTCCAGCTCACGCTCGTCAACGGCGATGAGATCAGTGTCGAGGTGAGTTCGGGGTTTGAGGAGCTACAGCAGGGCGAGAGCCCCGGCGCGGTGTCTGAGGTGTCACTGGACGCCGCAGGCCTTCCCCACACCCTCCACGTTCTGGAAGGAATCGCTGCCGAGGGAAAGGGGTGGGTCGAACAGCGGGAGCTACGTACGGGAAAACTCTCGGCCGCGTTGAACGACACCGACTAAGTGAGCTCAAGCGTGCAGCGGTGGTTTCAGCGACGCCGTCAGCACCGGCTCGGCGGCGTTGTTCCTGGCAGCCGGAAGACCGGCGGAGAACAGCGCCGGTCATTGTCAGTCCCACCCTCCATAATTGCGGACCATAAGCCAACGGCGAGCGGCTCGAAAGGTCCGTCCTGAGCGCGATCTCAGGCCGGATGTTGAAACGACCAGGGCAACGTGGCCCGGGAGGGAGCACCAATGCTGGTGCTGTCGGTGGAGATCGATAAGTTCCGGAACTTCACGAACCAGCAGGTCATGGCGGTGGATCCTGCCGTGACGTGCTTGATCGGCAAAAATGAGTCGGGGAAGACGACGATCCTCAAGGCGCTGCATCGGCTGAACCCGGCGAATAACCCGGACGACTTCAACGTCACCACGGATTACCCTCGGCGCCATCTCTCGCGGGACAGACGGTCCAAGGACCTGGACGAGGTCGCACCGGTCAAGGCCACATTCTCCTTGGAGGAGACGGACCTCGACGAACTGGAGGGCGTCCTTGGGGTGCGCCCTCCGGCTGGGACCCTCGTGGAAGCCGCTCGCACGTACGGCGCTGAGCTCAAGGTCCGCATCTTCTGCGACCTGAACAGCGTGCTGGAGCAGGTCATCGAGGAGACCGGCATCGACGACGGCGACGACCGGGCAATCCTGGAAGATGGCCGGTCCATCGCGGAGATCGCCGCGGCGGCGAAGGCGCGTGCCAAGGAGGTGAAGGCGGACAACAAGTCCGCCCGAGCGAAGGTCCTTGACAGGGTGCCGACCGAGCTTAACAAGTACGTCCTGTTCCTCGAAAAGGAACTGGACGTTGAACAGCACGCGGCCCTGGTGAGCCTGCTGCCGCGGTTCTTCTACTTCTCGACCTACGAGATGCTGCCTGGAGAGTGCAACTTGAATGCGCTCGCCGACCGAAAGAAGAACCGGACGCTCCGCCGTGGCGACAGCACCATGCTGTCCCTGCTCCGTCTCGCGGGCGAAGGCCCGGAGGACTTCCTGGATGACGACTACGACAGCCGCAAGGCCGAGCTCCAGGCGGCGAGCCTGGACCTGAGCGAGCAGGTCTTCCAGTACTGGAAGCAAAACGATGCGCTGAAGGTCGTCTTCGACACCGACTTGGTACCCACGCCGCCGGATCCTCAGACCGATCAGCCTCAGCCCCACCATCGCATCCTCAAGATCGAGCTGCGCGATGAACGGCACGGTGATGTGGAGACCAACTTCTCCACCCGCTCCACCGGCTTCCAGTGGTTCTTCTCCTTCCTTGCTGCGTTCAGCGCCTACCGCGACAAGAACGAGCGGGTCGTGGTCTTGTTGGACGAGCCCGGCACCAGCCTGCACGGCGAGGCCCAGGGCGACTTCCTGCGCTATATCTACGGAGAGCTGGGCACCAAGCAGCAGGTTTTCTACACGACTCACTCCCAGCACATGATTGACCCCACCCGGTATGAGACCATGCGCGCCATCCACGACCAGGCGACCAGGAAAGACGCCAGTCTCGGAGTCGTCATCACCCCGGTGAGCTTGTCCGCCGATCCCAAGACGATCCTTCCGGTTGAAGCCGCCCTCGGCTACTCCGTCGCGCAGCACCTTTTCCTCGGAGCCGGCCCGCTGCTGGCCGTGGAAGGCAGCAGCGACTTCATTTTTCTCATGCGCATGTCCGACTATCTGATCAGTCAGGGGCGCATCGGTCTCGACCCCCGCCTAGCCATCATCCCGGTCGGCGGCATCGGCAACATGCCAGCCTTCGTCGCCGTCATGGGACGACGCTTGACCGTCCGCGCGCTGATCGACGGGGCAGAGACCACCAAGGTGACCGCCAAGGTCCTCAGCGCCGCGCAGGCTGCCAACGTTGACGCCTCCCACATCACCGTCATCGGCCAGCTCGAAGGACTCCCTGAGACCGCTGACATCGAGGACCTGTTCTCCACCAAGGACTACCTCTGGCTCTATAACAGGTCCTTGGACGGCACCCTCAACGAGTCAGACCTGATCACCACGCAGAAGCCCACTCCGATCCTCATGCGCATTGGGATCGCCCGCGAGCAGCAGGAACGCTCCCGGGACTTCGACCACGTCGGGCCCGCACACCAGCTCACCCGCGACCGGGATGTGTTCTTCGAGCAGGTCGACGACGAGACGCTGGACCGCTTCGAGAAGGTGTTCAAGCGGCTCGCGGCTTAGTTCTGCTCACCGCGCTCCGGTTCGTCTCGGCTGGTACGGATCCTCATTCGGGATAGCCCTGGGGCGTGCTCAGTGAACGCGGTCGACACGGTCGGCCCGGGTGTCCCAGTCGCGGACGCGATAGCCGTTGCGCCTGTTGGTGCGCTCGTCGCTGCGCGTGCCGTACTCGGCGCCGCACACACTGTCGGCCTCGGCCGACATCAACGTCTCGGCCATGGTCTTCACCATGGAGCGCAACAGATCCGGGTCTTGGTGCTCGATCTGCTCCACCGGCCAGGCAGCGGGGTTCACACTGTTGTTCACGGCCGTCGCCTTCTTCTCCTTCGATCTTGAACTTCGCACTCGAAGGATCACGCGGTGGCCGTCTTCATTTCACGGCGCCACGCCTGTCACCAGCGAAAACTCGTACACCACCTCCATGGACGCAACCCTGACGACGCCGCAGGCTTCGCTTCATGCTACGGACCGCATCGTCGCTCCCCCTCACAGGGCTTTTGACGCTGGGCTTCGACCCTGCCCGTTTCCAGACGAAGCCGCCAACCTGCTACCGGGCCTCCTGGCAGCTACCCGGACCGGACTTCCACCGGCAGGTGACGACGAACTTACGAACAGAAAGATCAGCCGCTACGTCACGGCTTCACCTCCCGTTCTGCTGGGCGCACGAAAGATCGAGGTTAGTACGCGATCAGCAACGCGCCGTTCCTTGCTCAGAACTGAAGCAATTATTTCTATAAGGAGTGGATCACTGAGATTTAGGGCCAATAGGGGTGGGGGGATTGCTGGACGTAGGTGGAGCTTGCCCTTTTGCCGCCGCATTAGCGGCCTTCACTATTTCAGGCTGCACTGAATAGGAGCGTCCGTCGGACAGTACTGCAGATATATTCTTGATCGGAAGACGGTTAATGAGGATAAAAAACCATCTATTTGGTTGGGTCGGGTATGTGTACGTGCGTTGTCGGTGAGAGCCAGACGCGTCGGAAAGATAGAGCTCGCGTACTTCGTCTCTAACTCCACCGTAGAGAAGAGTTTTCTTGCCGTCCGTGACCTCCATTGCCATATTGATGGGGTGAGCTTTAGGCAATTCAATGTCGCAAGCAGGCGTCCCTTGCCGATGAGATGAATCGACAGCGATGCAGAAGACTCCGTTGCCGTCACGGAAGGCAACTAGCGACCAGCGATTGCCGTCAGCGGTGGCGGATCCAAGAGTCCTGACCTCGGCAAGGCTGGTTGGCCGCTTTCCGATGTTTTCTCGGATACCTTTAAGTACGGGCTCAGGCCTCGACGCTGCGGTTTCGGGTGTCTTCTTAGAGTTGGCCGTTTGAGCGTTAGGGCCGGTTTGCGTACATGCTGATAGAGCCACGAGCGCAGCTAAAACTAGGCTAGTAAGACGAAGTGAGCTGATAGTTGGCTCCAAAGTATAATGTGGAACCCCCGTAGCCGCATTTTGGGGGCTAAGGGGGTCAGGTATTATTAGTTCCAGTATAGCCAAACATCGGACCAGACTAGGCGAGGAGAACTGAATTGCTGAAGTAGCCCTGCGAAGTCGTCGTTAAAGTTCTTCCAGGGGCTACATGTTCCTGACTTTGGTCCATAGTAGACAGAGCTTGCCCAGGCGTACTGTCCTGTCCTGTTTAGGTAGAGTCGGTAACCGTAGTTTTGGTCGTTGTTTTGTGAATTGAAACACATCTGTGCGTTTGAAGTCGCATGTCGAGCGGGAGTGTGGTCGCCCATGTCCGGATTGGTTGTCTGGATGTAGTGCGGACCTGACGACCCGCTCAGCAGGCCATTCTTTACGACGTCGTTTGGGTGAGGCTTTGAGCTCTTAATGGTCGGGTCGGTCGGCGTGTCACCGATTTCACCGCTAGTACGGCAGCCGCCATTTGCTTCGTGAGCTGGGATGATGTGCGTCAGGTCGATGCGATCTTGTGATGACAATCCCGTGCAACGAGAGCAGCC
>NZ_JBEXUG010000019.1:0-132417 GCF_040614315.1 Streptosporangium sp. NPDC006007
TTGGCCTCACGATCCAGTGGGGGGTTCGGGGTGGACATGATGGTCTCCGTAGTAGCCGGAGACCCGGGTGTCAACGATGTCTGTCAGTTTTAGAGGTAAGGCGCTGACCTCCTGTTACGACTTTCCATACGTGTTCAAGCCACCGCTGACGCGGTGGGAGCGCCGCCTCAGGTCGGGGGAGCGGGGCGAGGTGAAAAGGGGGAGGGGGACTCTTGGCGAGCGCTGGTCGGGGAAGCAGACGGAGGTTCGCAGGGAAGGGAACCCCGCCGAGGGGCGTGAGGGGTGCGGCGGGAGGCTGAGCGGGTCGTGAGGCTGTCGATCCTGGACACCGGGAGTCGAGTCGCGGGGTGGCACAGCGCAGCCCTTGATGCCATTCACGGCCTGCATGTCCAGAGAACCTGCCCGAAGCACACAGTGGTTTTGGGGGCCGCGCTCGCTCGCCGGCGGCTGCGGCTCTTCAGCCGGTCCGCCGGCGGCGGCGCGCCCCCGCGCCGCAAGCGACGCGGGGGTGATGGCGGCTGCCGATTGCTTGGTGTCGATGGAGTCTCTTCAGGGGTGAAGGGGGAGACGAGCACGAAGGACTGCCGGGGCCGGACATCAGGACTCGGAGAGCACGGCAGACGTCGAGGCGAAGAAGGAGAAAAGGGGGAGGTAAAGGCGGGGGGAAGGGCGGTAGACCTTGGGGCGCTGCCCCAAACCCCGGCCCGGCTGCGAAGATCGAGGGGGAGGGTGCAAAGAGTGCGGGCCGGGAGGGTCGTCGCAGTCATCTCCTTGCCGGTCACCACAAGGGATGCCAGACCGGCCCCACCAGGTCAAGCCGTCATCGTGCACGCAGGGCAACCAGTCGAGCTGGAAGGTCACCGGGGCAGGGACACGCGAATGACGGCCTGACCTGGCGTGTCCGGCCCGGTATGGCTACGCCTGCCCGGCAAGGAGATGACCACAACGCCCCACCCCTAGGTGTATGCCCTAGCAGGTGCTACCGCAGTAGATGTAACGATTTGGATGTTGCGCACGACCTCGGACAGAGTTGTCTCCAAGGTGTATGACTTGTTCGCGATGGACACCATGTCTTCGTGATCTTGAGCGTAGGCGAAGGGCATCGTGACGACCATCGAGTCTGCCACGGAGACAATCACGTTCGCAGTGTCTCCTCTCGAATCGAGCTGCTCCATGATCCAACCGATGGTGTCTGACATCACTCCACAGATGTAGACCACTTCTCCGACAGCGTTAGTTGGCGCAGACACCAGCCCTCTCGCTTGATCAGGATCTTGGATTGCTCGCCCAAGAGCTGCGTAGGCTGCTTGCCTGGCCTTGACGTGCTGATCGCAAGCTAGGCGAGTCACGAGCTCCCCATCAGCGATGTCGTAGTGCCGTTCGTGATGTTCCACAACCTCGAATGGGCCAGGTCGTTCAAGGTGGAAGCTTAAGACGTCTTGCAGACCAGCGCGAAGCTCTTTCAGGGTCGGACGGCCATACATCAGCCCGGGAGCTTGAGGGGAAGTCATGTATAGATCGCGATCATCTGGACCTATCCTGACGATCAGGTGAACGACCTCACTTGTCACCGCGCACCACCTTCAGTGCCTCGTCCTTGTCCAGCCCGACCTGCTTGATCAGTATGTCTCTTACCACTCCGGGGGCGATACTCACCCCATCATGGAACGCGAACGTCAACCGTGGCCTTCCCGCGCAGGTGAGCTTTCGATGGGAGCCGTTGCGGCCAGCTTCCTCGTAGCCCAGAGCGCGAAGGATGCTGAGCATCTGCTGTGTCTTCAGAGATGGGAACGGGTTCGGCACTCGTCTGAGCTCCTCCAGTAAGGACGACGAACTCATCTTCTCGCGCCCGAAGATCGCTTGATGTCAATCGTAGAAGTATGTCTCGAAGCCTGATCAAGTTGATCCTCCTGCCCCGTAAGGGCGGCTCAGACCGGAGCACTGCGCGACAACGGTCATGGACACCTGCGGACATCAGCGGACGATTCCATTAAGGCGAACACGGCTCCAGCGCCGATCAAACGGGTCTCTGAAGTGCTTTCCAAGCAGCAGGTCGATTGGGAACCAGGCGGGGACCACACGTCGTGCACACGGCCGAACAACCCGCACGTCACCAAACGCCACCCATGGCTACCTGAAGGCCGTTGAGCTGCTGAAATGTCTACCCCAACGTCCTGGGGGTCAAGGGGGCGCAGGTTCAAATCCTGTCGTCCCGACCACGTTTTCGCTGGTCGGTAAGGGTGTCTCTCGAAAGGGAGGCGCCCTTTTCGCTTCCTGGGTGACCAACTGAGTGACTATCGCTCCGTTCGTGTGAAGATCCGGTCCATCGCCTCCGCGCCGTTGAGGAGCACCGGGCGGAGCTGCTTCCGGTAGACCGCCTCTGTCGCCGTCTCGGCATGACGTCTCACAGTTTCCCCGCGAACCCGCCATGAGCGCCCGCCCTGCTCGCCGGGTGGCCATGGCCACCATCGACCGGGTACGTCGCTACTACGCGCCCACGCTGGAGCTGGCCGGGATCGTGGCCAACGACCACCGGGCCCAGACGGCCGAGGCCCGCACCCGGCTGGAGGAGCTGCGCGACACCTACGGCGAACTGGTGCGCGATGTGTGCCCGCACATCGAGGTCGTGACGAAGGCCGGCGGGGCGGCCGCGCCCGTGTCCGCCTACGGCGCCGAAGGAGCGGCCGCGGCCTCGTGGTTCCACACGTTCGCCAAGCGTGTGCTCGGCGGGGCGGTGTGATGCCAAGCCAGCCCCCCGGGCGGCCGCCGCAGGGGGCCGGGGCGTCGTGGGCCGGGACCGGCCGGAGAGCCGCAGCCCGGCCCGCGAACGGCCTTTATCTTGGGTCTTCGAGCGTTCTGGCTGGTCAGCGGACTAATGATCAGTAAGGCATGTTAGGCAAGTGGCTGGGCCAGGCACCGACTCGGAGACACCTCCAAGGGGCCGTGGTTGTCGTAGGGCGCTGATAGCGTCAGGCCTCCGCTCGTGGAGAAAGACCGGGATTATCTAGAGTTGGTGCGCGTTCTGGCTGGTCAGACGCATGAAACCGGTTAGGGCACCCCAGGCGAGGAGCCTGTCCCCGCCTGCTATGCGGGATGGGGGTAATCCAATTGAGGGACTTCATTTTTCCTGGAAAAGGCAGAACTCGTTGCCGTCGGGGTCGGCTAGGACGGTGTGCTCCTCATGGCGGATGCGAACGGTCGCGCCGAGTTCGATGAGGCGGAGGATCTCGGCTTCGGTGTCGGCGGCCAGTAGATCCAGGTGCATGCGGTTCTTGGTGCGCTTGGGTTCTGGGACGAGTTGGAACCAGAGGCGAGGGCCTGTTTCTCGTGGCTCCAGGAGCACGGTCGGGTCGTCTTGTGGGTCGGTGATTCCGTTCTCGCGCAGTCGAGCGAGTTCGGTCTCGTCGTATGGAGCGATGGAATAATCGTCTAGGGCTGCTGCCCAGAATCGGGCTGCGGTGGCTGGGTGCGCGGAATCGACGACGATGTCGTGAAGTCGGGCCATTTGGTCATCATGTGGGCCGCACCGGCGACCTGGCGACCGGCATGGCCGACGAAGAACGCATCGTCGTCTCCGGCGGCGCCTACGGCATCGAAGGAGCCGCACACCGCGCCGTGCTTGCGGCCGGAGGCCAGACGATCGCCGTGCTCCCGAGCGGCCTGGACCGCCCATACCCCGCCGCGCACAGCGACCTGCTGCGCCAGGCCGGGGATGCTGGCCTGTCGGTGACCGAGCTGCCACCGGGAGCAGCGCCGACCGAGCACAGGTTCACCGCCCGGAACCGGCTGATGGCCGCACTGTCGGGCGCAACCGTGATTTCCGGGGCCGGTGTACGATCCGGGCCAATCACCACTGTCCTTGTCGCCCGTGACCTCGGCCGGGATGTCGGCGCGGTGCCCGGCCCGGTCACCAGCGCCGCCAGCTCCGGGCCGAACGAACTCATCAGACAAGGCTTCGCCGTACTCATCACCCAGCCCAGCGATGTGACCGCCCTGCTCGACGCAGACGTAGTACCCGGCAAGGCTGTTGTGCGGCCCGTGATCGGATGGGAACTCACCAACCGAGGCCCATCGCGAGGCACGCCGGGACCCACATTGTGACCGCCCTGCCCGCATAGGCCCGATGTAGGTTCGTGCGCTCACCGCCCCTTGGCTGGACGCCATCTCGTCCTGAACGGACTGGAAAGGGGAGTGCCATGTCACCGCGCCGTCGCGACACGTCGAGAGGCCAGTGACGAGTTCTTCGCGTGTTTCCCACACCGGCTGACGCGCCCAAGTAAGTCAAGCCTTACTTTTCAGGTTTTTCCTTCACATACTGGATGGTCCGGGCGGTGAGGAGACAACGCGGATGCAGGTGGACAGTGGGCTGGCACGGGTGGGCGAGCAGCAGATCGAGGATGAGAGAGAGCGGGTGCGTGAGATGTATGACCGGCTCGATGTCGAGGTCGCTGACGCGCTCTCATCCCGTGCCTGCGCGCTCGCGGCTCCGGCCGAAGACCCGCAGGAGTTGTATGCCCGCGATCTCGAAGCCGCCCGCTTGACGCGCAGGGTCTCCGAGCTGCGGGCAGCAGACCGCGCCCTGTGTTTCGGCCGCATCGACAGCATGGCGGGCGAGTCGGTGCATATCGGCCGAATCGGGCTGCGCTCCGAGGATGGTGCGCTGCTGGTGGTGGACTGGCGGGCGAACGCAGCACGTCCATTCTATGCCGCGACGCCGGTCTCTCCGATGGGGACGCGGCGACGCCGCCACCTGCGGCTGCACGGACGCCGGGTGGTGGCGGTCAGCGATGAGATCCTCGACGGTTCCTCGCCCACGCCCGAGGACGTCGTCGGAGACAGCCCCCTCGTCGCCGCGCTCGACCGGGCACGGACCGGGCGGATGCGGGAGGCGGTCGCGACGCTCCAAGCGGAGCAGGACGCGATCGTGCGTTCCCCGCATCGTGGGGTGACCGTGGTCGACGGCGGTCCCGGAACCGGCAAGACGATCGTCGCGCTGCACCGCGCCGCCTATGTCCTCTACGCCTTCCCGAGCATCGCCGACCGCGGCGTCCTGGTGTTTGGCCCCAACCGGCGGTTCCTCGACTACGTCTCCGATGTGCTGCCCTCCCTCGGTGAGAACGACGTGCGTTTGGCGACGGTGGCCGACCTGATCGGCGTCGAAGCCACCGCGGTCGAGCCCGGGGTCGTCGCACGCGTCAAGGGACAGGCGCGCCTCGCCGCGGTTCTGGCTCGCTGGGTGCGCGACCGGCAACCGCACGGGACGCCGCTCAAGTTCAAGGTCGGTCAGGACACGCTCACCCTGGACGCGCAGACGGTGGATGCCGCGCACCGTCACGCCACCCAGGGCGGACTCGCCCACAACCCGGCCAGGGAGCTGTTCAAGGAATACGTGGTCGGCGACCTGGTGAACCTGCTGGAACAACGCACCGCCGAAGCGCTCACCGCGATGGACGACGAGATCGCCGCCCTGCTCGGAGTGGACCTCGATGAGTCCGTCGCCGAAGACCTGCGCTCACTCGGCCTGGATGACACCGTCACCGCCGGCGGCGATGCCGAAGTGGATTGGGACGCCCTCCGCGACGGGCTCCTCGATGACCCTGCGATCGACCTCGCCATCGATCAGGTGTGGCCGAGACTGCGCGCCACGGAGGTGCTCGCACGTTTCCTCGCCGACCCCGGTGCGCTGACGACCGCACTTCCCGAACTCTCCCGCAGCGACATCACGTCTCTCACCCAAGCCCGCCGCGCGGGAAACACCAGTGCCGACCTCGCGCTGCTCGATGAGACGCGGGCTCTGATCGACGGACCTCCCGAGCAGGTGTACGGGCATGTGGTGGTCGATGAGGCCCAGGAGCTGTCGGAGCTGCAGTGGCGGATGCTCATGCGCCGCTGCCCGGCACGCTCCCTGACCGTCGTCGGCGATTTCGCCCAATCCGGATCGGCCACGACCGTCCGATCCTGGGCCGAAGCCCTCACCCCGTTCGTCGGCGAACGGTTCGCGCACCACACCCTGACCGTGAACTACCGCACCACGGCCGAAATACTCCACGGCGCCGCGCCGCTGCTGGCGCGGATCGCCCCGGAGCAGCAGCCCTCGCGCTCGATCCGGCACGGCGAGCACCCACAGGTCATCCCGGTCGCAGCAGCAGAACGGGATGCCGTCATCCGCGAGTTGGTCGCCGAGACCGCAGCCGCTCACCCCGGCGAACTGGTCGGCGTCATCAGCCCCACCGACGATACAGCCCGGCTTACCAAGGCGCTCGACGGAACCGGAGCCGCGATCGTCGCGAGCTCGGAAGCCCGAGGACTGGAGTTCGACACCGTATTCGTCATCGACCCGACGGGGATCGAATCCGCCCGCGACGGCGGTATCCGCGACCTCTACGTAGCCGCGACACGCGCCACGAAACGTGTCATCACCCTCCGGTTGCGGACTCCCTGAACACGGCTCCCGGCGGTGACCGCACACGTGAAGCCTCACGACAGGCCGCACGCCATCGATCCCCGGCCCGTCATGCCTACCCCCGCACTCGTCAGCGATGCCGGTGGGCGAACTCGACTTTGAGCGTGGCGTTGAATGATTCGGCGGCGGCTTAGGGCAGATCTCCACGGTACGAGGGGAGAGCCATTCGCCCTGCTGACGATCCTGTGCGGGCGGGGGGTATCGGTGTCGCGGCTCCGTCGGGCGATGTAGCGGCGGATCACGCTGCACCGCTCGTGGCGGCCGGCGCGGCCGGTGCCGTTGCCTGAGACGATCACACCGGCCGAGGTGGGGTCTCGATCGGTGTGTCTCACGAGACGGGGCAGACCCGGGGTGATGCTGCGGTAGACGACCCCGCAGCCGGGGCGCCGTTCCGCGCCCGGACCTGCCGGCGCCTCGGGTGGACGGCGGGCTCCGGCGGCGCTACGGCACCCGGCCCAAAAACGATCACGCGCTCGCGGGCTGGCCGACCCGTCCCCCTGACGGAGCCGCGCCCGACGTGGAGACGTTCCCGACGGGACCGTGCGCCCCGTCTCACGTCACCGACCAGGGCAGGAGCTCGTCGGCCGTCGGTTGCGACGACGGTCCCGTGATGGCTGGGTGACACGCGGGTGACGGTTTGGATCGATCCTGGCGGCAGAGACTCTACGGCTACGGGGCTCTGCGGCTACGGGACGAGGGAGGCCGAAGGTCGATGGCGACGAAATTCACCTATCCCGGTGTCTATCTTGAGGAGGTCGAGAGCGCGGTCCGTCCGATCGTCGGCGTGGACACGTCCATCACGGCGTTCGTCGGCCTGGCCCTGGAAGGACCGCGCACCCCGACGACGGTCAACAGCTGGACCGAGTTCGACACCGTGTTCGGCGGGGTGTGGGCCGGCAGCGAGCTGAGTTACGCGGTCTACCAGTTCTTCCTCAACGGCGGCGCCAAGGCGATCGTCGTGCGGGTCGGCGCCGACACCCAGTACGCCGTCATCGATCTCGGCGACGGCGTCAAGCTGCGGGCGAGGGCGGCCGGTACGGCAGGCAACACGCTCACCGCGACCGTCAAGCACGACAGCGCGGACCCCAAGCACTACACCCTGACGATCAAGGTCTCCGGTACGGTGGCCGAGACCTACGAGGTGTCGGTCGACCCCAACCTGCGCGGCCGGTGGCTGGACCGGGCGCTGGACACCTCCCGGCTGGTCGGCCTGGCCGACGGCAGTCCGGCGGACAGGCTCCTGGCCGAGGTCACCGACAGGCCGGCGCCGGCGGTCGGTGACGTGACGCTCAATCCCGCCGACGTGATCGGCGACCCGGCCGGGCGCACCGGCATCCAGGCCCTGCTCGACGTACCGATCTTCAACCTGCTGGTGATCCCGCCGCAGCTCGCGCCTCCGGCGGCAGGGGCGGCCGACACCCGCGACACCCTCTGGGCTCCGGTGATCGACGCGGCGGCCCGGTTGTGCGTGGACCGCAGGGCGATGCTGCTGCTCGACCCGCCCTTCGCCTGGACCACCGCAGCCACCGCGACGGCCGGGGCGCAGGCGGGGCTGCCGGTCACCGGCGTCGCCGGGCGCAACGCGGCCGTCTTCTACCCGCGTGTCACGATCTCCGACCCGGCCGGAGGCCCCGACCTGACCGTGGGCCCCATCGGCACCGTGGCCGGGGTGTTCGCCCGCACCGACACCCTGCGCGGGGTGTGGAAGGCGCCGGCGGGAGTGGACGCCTCGCTGGCGGGCGTGCGCTCGGAGACCGTGGCGCTGACCGACGCGGAGAACGGCGACCTCAACCCGCTGGGCGTCAACTGCCTGCGCAGGTTCCCCGTCTACTCGCACGTGCTGTGGGGGTCGCGGACCTGCCGGGGCAGCGACGAGGTGGGCGACCCGTGGAAGTACATCCCGGTCCGCAGGCTCGCCCTGTTCATCGAGGAGACCCTGTTCCGCGCCACCAAGTGGGTGGTGTTCGAGCCCAACGACGAACCGCTGTGGGCGTCCATCCGGCTCAACGTCGGCGCCTTCATGGACGGCCTGTTCCGCCAGGGCGCGTTCCAGGGCCGGACCGGCCAGGAGGCGTACTTCGTCAAGTGTGACAGGGAGAACAACCCCCAGGCCGACATCGACGTCGGCGTCGTGAACGTCGACGTCGGCTTCCAGCCGCTGAAACCCGCCGAGTTCGTGCGCATCCGCATCCAGCAGAAGCGTCCCGACGCCTAGGAGCAGCGACATGGCCCAGTTCTCCGTCAACACCACCCGCCTGGACCCGTACAAGAACTTTAAGTTCCGGGTGAAGTGGGACAACAAGTACGTCGCCGGGATCAGCAAGGTCAGCGCCCTGCGCCGGACCACCGAGGTGGTCGAGCACCGCGACGGCGGCGACCACTCCAGCATGCGCAAGTCGCCGGGGCGCACCAAGTACGAGCCGATCACCCTGGAGCGTGGCGTCACCCACGACCCCGAGTTCGAGCTGTGGGCCGGCAAGGTGTGGAACTACGCCAACGCCCAGGCGGGCCCCGACCAGCGCGACCGCGAGGTGGCACTGGCCGCCTTCAGGAAGGACCTCGTCATCGAGGTCTACAACGAGGCGGGTCAGAAGGTGCTGGCCTACCAGGTCTTCCGCTGCTGGGTGTCGGAGTTCCAGTCGCTGCCGGACCTCGACGCCAACGCCAACGCCATCGCCATCCAGCACCTGAAGCTGGAGAACGAGGGATGGGTGCGCGACGTGAGCGTCCTGGAGCCCACCGAGCCGGACTTCTGAGAGGGGCCGTGACAGTGGTGGCCGGTGCTCCCGAGCTGCTCGACGCGTGGGAGGCGGGCTGGGACCGCACCCCGCTGGAGCGGGGCCTCGCCATGCTCGCGGCCGGTACGGGCCGTCCGGCGGCCGAGCTGGCCCGCCTGACCATCGGGCAGCGCGACCGGGCCCTGTTCGAGCTGCGCGCCGCGCTGTTCGGCCCCGCCCTGGACGGGGTCTCCAGCTGCCCGGACTGCGACACGGACGTGGAGGTGTCCTTCGACCAGGGGCGGCTGCTCGGCCCGCCGCTGCAGGCGCCGTACCCGCTGCCCACCAGCGCCGACGTCGCCGCCGCGCTGGCCGACGGCGACCCCTGCGACGCGCTCGTCGGCCGGTGTTCCGACGCCGACGCCGAGCAGGTGGTGGCCGCCTGGGCCGCCGCCGACCCGCTGCTGGACGTCGAGCTGTGCCTGTCGTGCCCCGACTGCGGCCGGGCCTGGGCCGAGTCCTTCGACATCGTCAGCTACCTATGGTCGGAGCTGGACGGCTGGTGCCGCCGGACCCTGCTGGAGGTGCACGACCTGGCCGCGGCCTACGGCTGGACCGAACCGCAGGTGCTCGCGCTGAGCGCCTGGCGGCGGCAGTGCTACCTGGGCCTGGTGAGATCATGAGCGGCCTGGTCCAGCGGCTGCTCGCGCGCAGCCGGGCACCGGTGAGCGGCGTCCGCCCCCGCCCGGCCTCGCTGTTCGAGCATCATCCGCCGGTGACCCGCGCTCCGGCCGAGCCACCCGTCCTCGACACGCCGCCCCCCGCCCCCACGCGCAGGCCGCCGGGCGTCCCGGCCGGGCAGGCGCTCCGGCGAACCGTCGCCTGGGACACGGCTCATCCGGCGGGCGAGGCGTACGGGGAAGGCGACTTCAGCGTGCGGCGGCTCCCGCACGGCCACAGTGACGGTGACGGTGACGGCGACGGCGACGGCGACGGCGACGGCCGGGGGCCCGCGTCTGCCGCCCCCAGGTCCGGCGCGCCGGACCCCGCCACCGCTGTCAGGCTGCCACCCGCCGAGCGTCCCCCCACTGCGCCCGCTCAGGACCCGGCGCCCGCGCCGCCGTCCCCTCCGCCGCTCCTGCCGTTCCTGACGCGGGCCGCCGAAGCCCGGCGCGGGTCGCCACCCCTGCTCCGGGTCGCCGCGGGGCCGGTACTCGCGGCGCCCGCGTCCGCTCCGCGCGCCCCGGACGTGCCGGACACCCCGCCGCCGGCGGTGGTCGAGATCTCGATCGGGCGGCTCGAAGTACGCACCCCGCCCGCCCAGGCCGCTCCGCCGCCCAAGCCGTCGCGCGGGGATCACGCATCGGTGCTGGAGACCTACCTGCGCAGGCGGGGGAAGGGGGAGCTGACATGAGCAACTCGCTCGCCGTCGCCGCCGTGACCGCCGCGCTGCGCGCCAGGGTCTTCAACCGGCTGGGCGGCCCGCAGGTGACCATCGTGCCGCCGGACCGCGCGGCCGAAGCGGTCAACGGCGACCACGTGAACCTGTTCCTGTACCGCGCGGACATGCACCCCTCCTTCCGCAACGGCGACCCGCCGGGCTCGCCGCCGGGGGAGTCGCCCAAGCCGCTGCTGCCGCTGGTCCTGCACTACCTGCTGGCGGCCTACAGCAACGACGAGGGCACCGCGCACCAGCTGCTCGGCGCGGCCATGCTGGCGCTGCACGACAGCCCGACCCTGTCCGGCGAGGAGATCCTGGCCGCCACGACGATCCCGCTGGCCGGCAGCGACCTGCATCTGCAACCCGAACACGTGAAGATCAGCTTCGAGTCGCTGAGCCAGGACGACATCGCCAAGATGTGGACCGCGTTCGCCACGCCGTTCAGGGTCTCCGCGTCCTACCAGGTGTCGGCGGTGCTCATCGACAACCCCGCCCCCGGCGCCGCGCCGCTGCCCGTCCTCAAGCGCGGCCCCGACGGCAGGTCACCGGTCACCCGCCCGGACGCCGCCTCGCCCTTCCCCGCACTCACCGGGATCCGGTACGGCGTGCCGGACCGTCCCGCGGCGCTGCCCGGCGAGACCGTCACGCTGACGGTGCGCAACCTCCCCACGGGGGTCCTCGTGGCACATCTCCGCCATCTGCGGGTGTCCGCCACGGCCACCGTCCAGGTACCGCCGTCCGGAGCCGCCGAGGTCGCCGTCGCGCTGCCCGCCACGGGACTGCCCGCAGGTCCCTGGGCGGTGTCCCTGAGCCCCTCGACCACGGGCACGCCGACGAACGAGGTCCCCCTGGCCGTCGCCTCCGAGATCGTCGCCCTCACCGCCGTCCCGGCCGGAGGCATCCCGCCCCGGACCACGGTGACCGTCATCACCGCCCGGCCGGTACTGGTCGGCCAGCAGGCGGCCATCCTGGTGGGAGGCCTGCACCTGCCCGTTCCCCTGCTGACCGCCGACACCACCGCCCTGTCGGCCACCGCCGAGATCCCCCCGGGCACCCACAAGGTCCGCCTGCGCGTCGACGGCGTCGACACCGACATCGTGGACCGCGCCACCGGCACCTTCAAGACCGGCCCAACGGCGGAGGTGGTGATCCCGTGACCGGCACCCCCGACTGGGAGAAGGCCAACAACACCTACCTGACGGCGTCGCTGGCCTGGCTGACCTCCCGCCTCGACGCCCTCACCCCGCGGCACCCCGATCCCGGCGAGGGCAGTGTCCCCGATCGGACCTCCGCCCCCGATCGGCCTCCCGCCGAACCGCCGCGTCGGGGGGAGACGGGGGAGCGCCGGGCCCGTGACCACTCCGCCGGCCCCCCTCCGGCGGATGGGGCGGACATCGGGGAGCTGGAGGTCGCGCGGGAGGCGGCCGCCGAGGTGGGTGAGGGGACGGCGCCGCCCGCCCTGGTGCAGGTCGCGGGGCGGCTGGGACTGAGCGACTTCGAACGGGACGTGCTGCTGCTGTGTGTGGCGCCCGCGATCGAGCCGCGGGTCGGCGGCCTGATCGCCGCCGCGCAGGGGGATCCGGGGGCGACCGCGCCCACCTTCGCGCTCGCGCTGCGGCTGTTCGACGACGCCCGCTGGGATGCGCTGTCGCCCGAGCGGGGGTTGCGGTTCTGGCGGCTGGTGGAGCCGGTCGGCGCCGGGGCGCGGCCGCTGGTGACCGTACCGCTGCGGGCCGACGACCGGATCGTCGATCTGGTCCGGGGACTCAACCGGCTCGACGAACGGCTGGCCGAGCTGGTCGAGCATCGGCCCGACCCGGCGGCGGGGCTCGACCTGCCGCCCTCGTCGCGGGCCGTGGCGGACGCCCTGGTCGGTGCCGCGCTGACCGAGACGCCCGACGGGCGATTCCCGGTGATCCAGCTGCTCGGCGGCGACGAGCAGAGCCGCGAGCTGGTGGCCGTACGGGCCATGGCGCGGTTCAACCGCGACCTGTACCACCTGCCGGTCGACGCGCTGGCGGGCGCGGGGGCCGACGTGGACCTGGTGGCCAGGCTGTGGCAGCGCGACAGCCTGCTGCTGCCGAACGCCCTGCTGCTCGACGCGACCGACGCCGATCCAGGGGGTGCGGTTGTACAGCGCTTCCTGTCGCATGTCGGCGGGCTCGTCCTGCTCGCCACGCGCGAGGTGTGGCCGATCACCGGCCGGGCCACCTCGGTCATCGACGTCACCCGGCCTTCCCCGGCCGAGCAGGCCGAAGTATGGGCGGTCGCGACCGGGCTGGCCCTGGAGGGGGCGCCCCGCGCGCTGGCCGGCCAGTTCCGGCTGAGCGTGCCCGCCATCCACCGCATCGCCACCGCCCTGCGCCCCACCCTCGGCCCGCGGCCCGCGGAGGAGGCGGGAGTCGCGGACGGGGAGGGGCCGGAGCGGCTCTGGGCCGCCTGCCGCGCTTCGGCGCGACCCCGGCTGGAGGCGCTCGCCCAGCGGACCGTACCGCGGGCCGAGTGGGATGAGCTGGTGCTGCCCGAGGAGCAGACGAGCCTGCTGCGGCAGCTCGTGGCGCATGTACGGCATCAGGCCACGGTGTTCTCCACCTGGGGGTTCGGGGAGCGCGGAACGCGGGGCAACGGGGTCACCGCGCTGTTCAGCGGCCCGAGCGGGACAGGGAAGACCTTCGCCACCGAGGTCCTCGCGCGCGAACTCGGCCTGGACCTCTACCGCGTCGACCTGTCGGCCGTGGTCAACAAGTACATCGGCGAGACTGAGAAGAACCTGCGCCGCGTCTTCGACGCGGCCGAGGACGGGGGCGCGCTGCTGCTGTTCGACGAGGCGGACGCGCTGTTCGGCCGCCGCAGCGAGGTGCGCGACAGCCACGACCGGTACGCCAACATCGAGGTCAGCTACCTGCTGCAGCGCATGGAGGCCTACGAGGGGGTGGCGGTGCTGGCCACCAACCTGCGTGCCGCGCTGGATCCGGCGTTCCTGCGGCGGCTGCGGTTCGTCGTCGACTTCCCGCTGCCCGCGCACGCGGAGCGCCGGCGATTGTGGTCGGCGGCCTTCCCCCCGGCCGCGCCGCTCGGCGAACTCGACCTCGACGCGCTCGTGGAACTGCCGGTCACGGGCGCGGCCGTACAGGCGATCGCGCTGGGCGCGGCGTTCCTCGCGGCGGGCGACGGCGAGCCCATCGGCACCCGGACGGTGCTGCGCGCCGCGAGGATGGAGTTTCGCAAACTGGGCCTGCCGCTGACGGTCCCGAACGGGGAGCGGGTGAGGCGATGACGCGCGTCGTGCTGCACATCGACAGGGTCGTGCTGGAGTCGGGGGCGAGGCAGGAGTTCCTGGACGCGCTGACCGAGGCCGTACACCATGCGATGGCGGGCAGCCCCGCCGGCCGCCCGTCGCGGCGGCGGTTGAGTGTGGACGCCGCCGACGGCTCCATGCCGGGGCTGGCGCGGGCCGTGGTCTCCGGGATCCGGGAAGCGGCGGGGGGTGGCGGGCGGTGAGCGCGCAGTTCGCGCCGGGGACGCCCGTGGTGCCGCGGGGCGGGCTCGTCCTGCTCGACCCCGGCACCGGCGTGGTCCTGAGGGTCATCACCCTGCAGTACAACCCGGACACCATCACCCGCACGCTCCAGCCCCAGGGTGTGGGAGCCGAGCCGGGTGATCGCAGCGAGGCGCTGCGGCTGCGGGGCCCGGCCCACGAGACCATCAGGCTTGAGGCCGAACTCGACGCGACGGTCCAGCTCGAAGACCCCTTCGCGCCGGGCAACGACGCCGTCGCCGAGCACGGCCTGCTGCCCGTCCTGGCCACGTTGGACCTGCTGGTGAACCCGGCGGCCGACGCGCTGCTGGCGCAGGACGACGCCGCGCGCAACGGCGCCTTCGAGATCGCCCCCGTCGAGTCCCCGCTCACGGTCTTCGTGTGGAGCAGGGACCGCGTGGTGCCGGTACGGCTCACCGAGTTCACCGTCACCGAGGAGGCGTTCGACTCCAACCTCAACCCGATCAGGGCCAAGGTGTCGCTGTCGCTGCGCGTCCTCACCATCGACGACCTGGGGTTCACCCACCGGGGGAGCGGCCTGTTCCTGGGCCACCAGCGCCGCCGCGAGCAGCTCGCCGCGCTGCACCGCTCCGACCCGCTGAGCGCCCTCGGCCTCACCGCCCCGCCAGGAGGCACCTGATGTTCGCCGCGACCAGCCGCTACCACGGGATCGAGACCGCGATCCACCGGCCGGAGGGCGGGGAACCGATCCCCTACGTCCGCCGCAGATTCCTGCCCGCGCGGCGGACGCTCACCGCGGTCGCCGTGCACCTGGTCCGCGACGGCGACCGGCTGGACCGGATCGCGGCGCTGTACCTCAACGATCCCGAGCGTTTCTGGCAGATCGCCGACGCCAACCCGGTGCTCGACCCCGCCGAGCTCACCGCCCACCAGGGGCGGCGGCTGGACGTCGCGCTGCCCGCCGCGACCACGGGGAGCCTCCATGGCTTCTGAGCTGCTGCTGTCGCTCAGGCTCGGCGCGCTGCTGGCCGAGCCGGTGCCGCGCGAGGTGGTGGACGCGCTGCTGTCGGTCCAGGTCAGCGAGGGCGTGGGGCAGCCGGGCGGCTTCCGGCTGTCGTTCGGGACCGGCAGGCGGTCGACGCTCTTTCGCGAGCTGCTGCCGCTGGGGGCGCTCGACCCGCCGGCCAGGGTGCAGGTGGTCGTGACGATCAGGGGCCGGTCCACGGTGCTGATGGACGGCGTCGTCACCCGGCACGAGGTGGTGCCGTCCGCCGAACCCGGCCAGGCACGGCTGACGCTCACCGGGGAGGACGTCTCCCGGATGATGGACGTGGTCGACCTCACCGGCGTGCCGTACGTCGGCCTGCCGCCGGAGGCGCGGGTCGCGCTGATCTGCGCCAAGTATCCGATGTACGGGCTCGTCCCGCAGGTCGTGCCGAGCGTCTTCCTCGACACGCCGAACCCGCTGGAGTCCACCCCGGCCCACCAGGGCACCGACCTGGCCTACGTCAAGGCGCTCGCGGCGCAGGCCGGCTACCAGTTCTACATCGAGCCGGGGCCGGTGCCGGGCGTCAACCTCGCGTACTGGGGGCCGCTGGTCAAGGCCGGGGCGCCCCAGCCCACGCTGTGGGCCAACGCCGACACGGTCACCAACGTCGAGACGCTGACGTTCACCTTCGACGGGTTCTCCGCGACCCGGCTCGTCGCCCTGGTCCAAGAGCCGAACACCAAGTTCCCCATCCCCATCCCGATTCCGGACGTCACCCCGGTCAACCCGCCGATGGGCGCCCGCGGGCCGCTGCCGCTGAAGGTGTCCGTGGTCCGCGGCCTCGCCAAGCTCTCCCCCGTCCAGGCGGCCGGGATCGCCCTGGCCAGGGCCGCCGACAGCTTCGAGGTGATCTCCGGGCGGGGCACCCTGGACGTGCTGCGGTACGGTCAGCCGCTGCGCGCGCGCCGTCCCGTCACGGTGCGCGGCGCGAGCCTCGGCTACGACGGCGCCTATTTCGTCAAGAGTGTCACCCACGACATCAAGCGGGGCGCGTACACCCAGCAGTTCACCCTGACCCGCAACGCGTTCCTGCCGTCGCCATAAGGAGTCGCTATGAACATGGACGACCTGGGGTACGTCGAGTCCCCCGGCTTCTTCGGCCCGGCCGAGCGCGAGGACGCCGACCCGCCGGGCAGCAGGCGCTTCTACGGCAAGTACCGGGGCTCGGTGCTGGAGAACCACGACCCGCTGGGCAGGGGGCGGCTGCTGGTCAGCGTGCCCGACGTGCTGGGCCTGCTGCCGTCGTCGTGGGCGATGCCGTGTGTCCCGCTGGCCGGGCTGCAGATGGGGGTGTTCGCCGTGCCGCCGCCGGGGGCGGGCGTCTGGGTGGAGTTCGAGCAGGGCAACCCCGACCACCCCGTCTGGGTGGGTTTCTTCTGGGGCGGCCCGGCCGAGACGCCCGCCACCGCCAAGCTGCTGACCCCGAAGGCGCCCGCCTTCCTGGTCGAGACCACCGGCAAGAGCAAGATCGCCCTGTCCGACGCCCCGGTGGCGCCCATGAAGGGCAGCGGCGTGCTGCTGCAGTCCCAGTCGGCGGCGATCACGGTCGACACCGCGGGCGTGACGATCACCGCGGCGAACATCAACCTCGTCGGGCTCGTCAACATCAACAACGGCGCGCTCATCGTGAAGCCGGCCTGAGAGGAGTGTTGACGATGCCGGGTTTCCTCCTGACCGTCGCGTCGCAGGTCACCTGCCTGCACCAGGGCAAGGCCACGCTCACCCCCGGCCAGACCCAGGTGCTGGCGGGGGGCGCTCCGGTGGTGACCACCGGCGACCTCGTCGCCGTCGCGCCCTGCGCGCTGTCCTCGGCCACCCCGCCGAGCCCATGCGTCAAGATCGACTTCTCCCTGGCGGCGTCCACCCGGGTCCTCGTACTCGGCAAGCCCGTCGTGCTGGAACCCGCGGGGCCGGGAGCGGGGCTGTGCCTGTCGGCCGCCCAGGCCCCCCAGGGGACCCCGGTGATCACCTCGGTACAGCTCAGGGCGGCGGGCGCGTGACCACCCATCTGGACTTTCCCTTCCACATCGACGCGCACGGCGGGTCGGCCACCACGACGGACGAGGACCACGTGCGTGACATGGTCGAGCAGCTGCTGTTCACCATCCCGGGGGAGCGGGTGAACCGGCCCGACTTCGGCACCGGCGTGCTCCGGCTGGTCTTCGCGCCCAACGGCGCCGAGCTGGCCGGGGCGGTCGAGTACACACTCCAGGCCGCCCTGCAGCAGTGGCTCCCCGACGACCTGCGGATCGAACGCGTGGACGTGCAGGCCGACGAGGGGATGCTGCTGGTGTCGGTCGCCTACGTGCTGCCGCTGACCGGAGAGTCCCGCTCGGTCCTCGTCGAACGGAGGACCGGCCCATGACGGCGGACCGGGGCTGCCCGCCCCGCGAGCGGCGGGAGCGGGACCGCGCCGCCGGGCTCGGCGGCATCGCCGGGGTGCGGGCCGACAACGCGGCGCGCACGCTGCGGCTGCTGCTGTTCGGCAAGGCCCCCGTGCCCGCGCCGGGCGTGGAGAACATCTCCGTCACAGGCCCCGGCCGGGCGGTGCGGGCCGTCGGCGTCGAGGTGATCGGGTCGCGCCTGACAGGCCGCTACGACGAACTGGTCGTCCACCTCGACCGGCTGGGGGACCGCTCGCCGTACGTGGTGGCGCTGGTCGGGGTGGAGGGCTTCGACCCCCGATACGGCCAGGCGGGCTTCACCTTCACCGGCGACCGCGGCCAGGAGGGTGACTGCGGCGCGACCGCGTCCTGCCCGCCGGGGGAGGAGGACCAGGCGGTCATCGACTACCTGGCCAAGGACTACGCGAGCTTCCGGCGGCTCATCCTGGACAGGCTCGCCCTGACCTCGCCCGCCTGGACCGACCGGCAGATACCCGACCTGGGGATCACCCTCGTCGAGCTGCTCGCCTACGTCGGCGACCAGCTCTCCTACCGGCAGGACGCGGTGGCCACCGAGGCGTACCTGGGCACGGCCCGGCTGCGCACGTCGGTGCGGCGGCACCTGCGTCTGGTCGACTACCGGATGCACGACGGCTGTAACGCGCGCACCTGGGTGCACCTGGAGGTCGAGGAGGCCGGTGTCCTGCCCGCGGGCTCCTACCGGTTCGCGACGGCCGTTCCCGCGCTCGACGGCCGCCCCATGGTGTCGGCCGGGGAACTGCGCCGCCTCGCGCCCGGAGGCCACCAGGTGTATGAGCCGCTGCTGGAGCGCGACCTGGCCGTGCGCCCCGCGCGCAACCGCATCCGGCTCTGGACCTGGGGCGGCGAGGAATGCCACCTGCCGCGCGGCGCGACGGCGGCGACGCTGGTGGACGGCTGGCGCGACGAGAAACGGTCGGAGCGGCTGCTCGGCCTGCGCCCGGGCGATGTGGTGATCTTCGAGGAGGTGCGCGGCCCGCTCACCGGTGTGCCGGGCGACGCGGACGTCACGCACCGGCAGGCCGTACGGCTGACCGGCGTGGACGAGATCGACGACCCGGTGTACGACCAGCCGCTGCTCCGGGTGAGCTGGGCCCGCGAGGACGCCCTGACGTTCGCCCTGTGCCTGGCCTCGGTGGGCGGCGAGGGATGCTGCCTCATCGAGGACGTGAGCGTCGCCAGGGGCAACGTGGTCCTGGTCGACCACGGTGGCACCGAACCCGGCGTGCTGGCCGTACCCGAGGGGGATCTCGGCGCGGTGCGCTGCGAGGGGCCGGGACGCCCCGGACGCGATCCGGTGCGGGCGCGCTTCGATCCGGTGCTGCCGCTCGCCCCCCTCACCCGCCGGGCGCCCTATCCCCTCCCGGCGGACATCGCCGCCCGCCAGGCCCTGGCGTTGGCCCGCACCCCCGCCGGGGCCGTACCGCGGGCACGCGAGTCGGCCCGGCTGGCCCGGCTGACCGCGCGGGCGCACATCGGCGTGCCGCTGGACGCCGCCGACGCCGCCGAGGTCGCCGCCACCTGGGGCGGCGACGCCGGGCTCGACCCGTCGGACCCCGCCCTCTCCGGTCCCGCGTCGGCGGCGCTCACCCAGGACCCGCGCACGGCACTGGCCCAGCTCCGGCTCACCTCGGGCGAGGAGACGTGGACGGTACGGCCCGACCTGATCGGCAGCGGGCCGGAGGACCGGCACGTCACGGTCGAGGTGGACGACGCGGGCGGCTCACGCCTGCGCTTCGGCGACGGCGAGTACGGCAGGCAGGTCACCCCGGGGCAGCGATTCGACCTGCGGCTGCGGGTCGGCAACGGGACGTCGGGTAACGTCGGCCCCGAGGCGGTGGCCCATCTGGTGGTCTCCCGTCCCACCGCGGTGCCGGTGACCGGCGTGCGCAACCCGCTGGCCGCCGTGGGCGGGATCGACCCCGAACCCGTCGCGGACGCCCGCCTGCTCGGTCCCACCACCTACCGGCACCGCCTGGAACGGGCGGTCACCGCCGAGGACTACGCCGCGATCGCCGCACTCCAGCCGGGGGTCCAGGGCGCGGCCACCGACCTCGCGTGGACCGGCGGCTGGTACGAGGCCGATGTGGCGGTCGACCCCCTGCGCGGCGGTCGCGGGGATGAGCCCACGCTGGAGAGAGTGCGCGCCCGGCTGGAGCAGGCGCGGCGGATCGGGCACGACCTGCGGGTCGACCCGCCCCGGCCGGTCGCCGTCGATCTCGGGCTCCGGGTCTGCGTGGCGCCGGCCGCGCCCCGCGCCGCCGTCATGATCGCACTGCGGGCCGGGCTCGGCGACGGGCCGGGTGGCGTGTTCGACCCCGACCGCCTCACCTTCGGCACCGGCCTGTACACGAGCCGGATCGTCGCCGAGGCGATGGCGGTGCCCGGGGTCGTGTCGGCGAGCGTCGTCCGGCTGGCCCGTGCGGCCTCGCCGGGCCCGGCCGTACCCGACGGTGGCGCCCTGGCCTTCGGCCCGCTGGAGATCCCCTCAGGGGGGACGTTGACGCTGGATCTCGTGGGAGGACGGTGAGCCGATATGAGCCGTGGTGAGGGGGGTGCCGCCGAGATGTCTCCGACATCGGCCGGATGCTGCGGACAGTGTGCGGCAGGGGTGTCTCCGGCTACGGACGGGTGCTGCGGGAGGTGTGCCGTCGGGACGCCGTCGGCGAGGGCCAATCCGCCCGGGCGGTCGAGTCTGAGCGTCCGCGCGGGCACCCGGGCGGCGTTCCTGGCGACGATGATCGAGCGGCTGGCGTCGTCCGAGCATCCGGAGCTGGCCGGGCTGACCACCCGCGCGCCCGGCGACCCGGCGCTCGCGCTGCTGGACGCGTGGGCCTGCGTCGGCGACGTCCTGGCCTTCTACCAGGAACGGATCGCCGACGAGGGTTATCTGGGGACCGCCAAGGAGCGGAGGTCGCTGGTGGAGCTGGCCGGACTCGTCGGCTACCGCCCCCGGCCGGGGCTGGCGGCCGGCGCCTGGCTGGCGTACACACTCGACCCCGACCCCGCCGACCCGGCCGTCCAGGTGCCGTACGGCAGCAGGGTCCAGAGCGTCCCCGACCCCGGCGGAAAGCCGCAGATCTTCGAGACGGCCGAGGACCTCCTCGCCCGCTCCTCCTGGGGCGCCCTGCGGCCCCGGCTGCGCCGTCCGATGTCGCTGACCCGCTGCAACGTGAGCGCCATACCGGTGGTGTACGTCGAGGGGGTCTCGACCGGGCTCGCGCCCAACGACCGCCTGCTGTTCCACTTCACCGACGGATCGCCCGTGCTGAGGGTCGTCGAGTCGGTGGAGACCGATCTGACCGCCCAGGTGACCGCCGCCACGCTGCGGTCGCTTCCGCGCGGCGCGGCCGGCGGCGACGGCGGTGACGAGGACGGTGACGACGGGGAGGCGGCGTTCGTCCGGCTGGAGGCGCTGCGGGTGAAGGCGGGCACCTTCGGCGCCGCCGCCCCGCTCAAACCGGTGCCGCCCGCCTCCGGCCGCCCGATCGGCGTCACGGCCGCGGCGGCGGACAACCCGGACTGGGAACTCGACGAGAGCCTGTACGACTCCGACGCGGGACCGCGCACCCTGCTCCCGCTCGACGCCGACTACCCGCGTGTCCTCGCCGGGAGCTGGATCGCGGTGGTGTCCGGCGACGGCGACGTGGACGTCAACCTGGTGAGAGAGGTGCGCACGCTGGGCCTGGCCCGCTACGGCGTCTCCGGCAGGGTCACCGCGCTCGTGCTGGCGTCGGCCTGGTTCCCCGCCCGGGACGGCGACGCCACGCGACACCTCACCGAACTGCGCGGCCACACCTTCCACGTCCAGGCCGAACCCCTGACACCGGCCGACGAACCGATCACCGAGCCCGTTGCCGGCAGCTCCATCGACCTCGGCGTGGTGATCCAGGACATGCCCGCCGGCCGCCGGATCATCGTGGCCGGGACGCCGCAGGAGGTGGGCCGGCTCGCCGCCGTGAGCGGTACGGATCTCCGCGCCGCCGCGGACGGCGCGGACCCGCTCGCCGCCGGGGGCGAGGTCGCGCGGGTGCTCGCGACCCGCAGGGCCGGCTCCCACACGATCCTGGACCTCGCGACGCCCCTGCGCGGCACCTACCGCCGCTCCACCGTCACGGTCTGGGGGAACGTCGTGCGCGCCACCAACGGCGAGACGAAGATCGAACCCGCCGTCGGCAGCGGTGACGCCGGTACGACCGGCCAGCGCTTCGCCCTCGGTCAGCGGCCGCTGACCTACGTCGCCACCCCCGACGCCGACGGCGCCGAGGCGGAGCTGACCGTCAGGGTCGGCGGGATCGCCTGGCACGAGGTCCCCGAACTGGCCTGGGCGGGTCCGCTGGAGCGGGCCTACCAGGTGAGCGTGGACGCCGAAGGCGGCGCGACCGTCGAGTTCGGCGACGGCGGACGCGGCGCGCGACTGCCCACCGGCACGGGCAACGTCGCCTTCCGGTACCGGGTCGGCCTGGGCCGGGCGGGCAACGTGCGGGCGGGGCGGCTCAACCAGTTGCAGACCAAACCTCTGGGCGTCAGCGCCGTGACCAACCCGCTGCGCGCCGGTGGGGGCGCCGACCAGGACGCGGACCAGGCGCTGCGCGGCCGGACGCCGCTGCCGACCCTGGCCATGGACCGGCTGGTGGGTCTGCGCGACTACGCGGACTTCACCCTGGCCCGCGCGGGCATCGGCAAGGCCGAGGCGACCCGTCTGGTGGCGGGTGGGCGCGAGCTGGTCCACCTGACGGTGGCGGGCGTGGACGACGCGCCGATCGAGCAGGACTCCGACCTCCTGCGCGGCCTGCTCGCGGCCTGCCGCCGCTTCGGCGACCCGGGAGTGCCGGTCGCCGCCGCGCCGCGCACGCTGTGGAACGTCGTGCTGGAGGCGCGCGTGTGGATCGACGCCGACCGCGCCCCCGAGCTGGTCGGCCCGCAGGCTCGCACGGCGCTGGAGTCGGCGTTCGGGTTCGACGCCCGCGGGCTCGGTCGCGGCGCCTACCTCGCCGAGGCCGTCACGGTACTCCAGCGCGTGCCCGGCGTCACGTTCGCCGACGTCGTACGGCTGGGCGCCACCCGGGGCACCGCCGCCGCGGACGCCGCCTCGGTGACCGGGGTGGCCGACCGGATACCCGCCGGGCCCGCCAGGACGGCGGCCGACGGCGTCCACATCGACCCCGCCGACCTCGTGGTGATCACACCCGGTCTGGACGGGTTCGTCGTCCTGCACGTGGAGGTGGCCCGATGACCCGTGACGAGCTGGCGGCGCTGCTGCCCGCCGTACACCGCAGTCGTGACGAGGAGCGGGGTCACCCGCTGCGCGCGCTGCTGCGCGTCGTCGAGGAGCAGGTGCGCGTCATCGAGGACGACCTCGACGCCTGGTACGACAACTGGTTCATCGAGACCTGTGAGGACTGGGTCGTACCGTACATCGCCGCGCTGGTCGGCATCGACGGGGACGGCGCGTCGCGCGCGGAGGTCGCCGACGCGGTGGCCGCGCGCCGCCGCAAGGGCACCGCCGCCGCGCTGGAACGGCTCGCGTCCGACAGCGCGGGCCTGCCGGCGCGGGCCGTGGAGACCTACCGGACGCTGGTGCGCGACCAGCACGTCCGGCACGTCCTCCTGGACCGGCCGGCCACCTTCGACGTGCGTGACGTCGTCGCCTGCGAGCGGATCGGCGGGCCCTTCGACACCGCCCCCAGGCTCCCCGACGTGCGCCGCATCAACAGCGAGCTGACCCGGGGGCTGCACAACATCCCCGGCCTGGCGCTGTACGTCTGGAGGCTGCTGTCCTTCCCGGTCACCCGGGCCCCGGCGTTCTGCGTCGACCAGCGCTACAGCCGATACCTGGTCAACGTGCTGGGCATCGACACCCAGCTGTTCGCCCGGCCGGTGACCGGACCGGCGCCCGCCCACCTGTCGGGACCGGCCGACGTGCCGCAGCCGATCAGCCGCGAGGAGTTCGCCGCGGCCGTGACCGAGTACTACGGTCCCGGGCGCGCCCTGCGGATCTGGCGCGACACTCTCGACAACCCGGTTCCCGCGAGCCGGATCGTCGGCGCCGACCTGAGTGACTGGGGCTACCGCGCCCAGCCGGGTCAGGTGGTCGTGGACCCGGTGCTCGGCAGGATCGCCTTCCCACCGGACGAGGCGCCGGAGGAGGGGGTCTGGGTGAGCTGGTGCCACGGCTTCGGCGACCGCATGGGCGGCGGCGCCTACGCCAGGGCGACCACGCCGGTCGGTACCCGCCGCCGGTACGTCGTGGGCGGCGGCGGATACGGCTCGATCACGGCCGCGCTCCAGCAGTGGCAGGAGGACAAGGCCGAGGACCCGTCCCTGCGCGACGTCCTCGTGGAGATCGTCGACTCGGCCGACTACACCGAGGCGCTCCGCGTCGAGCTGGACCTGGACGACAGGCTGGAGGTGCGGGCCGCGCCGTACCAGCGCCCGGTCATCAGGCTGCTCAACCAGAAGGCCAACCGGTTCGACGCGCTCTCGGTGCGGGCCAGGTCCAAGAACCCGCCGCCGGGGACGGCGGCGGACTGCCCGCCACCGGCCGCGCGCCGCCCGCGCCTGGTACTCGACGGGCTCGTGGTGTCGGGCCGTAGCGTCGACATCACCGGGCAGGTGGGCGAGGTGACGATCAGGCACTGCACGCTCGTGCCCGGCTGGGAGCTGGATCACCGATGCGGGCCCCGCCACGGCGAGGAGCCGTCGATCGAGCTGCGGCGCACCACCGCCCGGCTGCGGGTCGAGCGGTCGATCGTCGGCACGATCTTCGTCGACCAGGACGAGACCGCGAGCGAGCCGCTCATCGTCGAGGCCCACGACTCGATCATCGACGCGACCGGCCGCGAGCTGGCGGCCGTGACGGGCGTGGAGGACAGGAACGCCTACGCCGACCTGACGCTGCGCCGGTGCACCGTGCTGGGCGAGGTGCGCGTCTACCTGCTCAGACTCGCCGAGGACACCATCGTCACCGGCTGCCTGCACGTGGCCAGGCGAGACATCGGCTGCGTGCGCCACTCCCACGTCTCCTACGCCGGGCACGGCGGCCCGCCGCGCCACCGCTGCCCGCCCGACTCGGAGAACCGGCTGCGGCCCAGGTTCACCAGCGTCAGGTACGGCACGCCCGCCTACTGCCGGCTCCACGAGACCTGCGCCGACGCCATCCGCGCGGGAGCGGGGGACGGCGCCGAGATGGGCGCCTTCCACGACCTGTTCCAGGCGCGGCGACTCGCCAACCTCGTCGATCACCTGGACGAGTTCATCCCCCTCGGTGTCGACGCCGCCGTCATCACCGCCACCTAGAGAGGCAGCCGTGCACGGGGACTTCTCCAACATCACCTTCTCACCGGACCGCAACTACTCGACGGTCTTCGACCTGCAGGGCAGGGTCGGTCTGGACGCCAACCGCAACGAGCAGGCCGCGATCCTGCTGCACCGGCTGCGCGGCGCGCTGGCCGACCTGATGGGGCCCTACGCCGGGCCCGCGGGGCCGCACCTGGGCTTCGCCGTCGACACCCCGTCCGCGGGCGACTTCACCATCGGGGCGGGGCGCTACTACGTGGACGGCATCGGGGTGGAGAACCCGGCCGGCGCCTCCTACGCCAGGCAGCCGCACGCCGTGATGGACGTCGCGGGCGACGACAAGCTGCCCAGGGGCAGGTACCTGGTGTACCTGAAGGTCTGGGAGCGGCACGTCACCGAGGTGGAGGCCCCCTGGCTGCACGAACCCGCGCTCGGCCTGCACCACCCCGACACGAGCAGCCGCGCCCAGGTGGTCTGGCAGGTCCGCGCCGTACCCGTGCCGGCGGGCGACGTGTCGCTGGAGACCTGGGTCCAGGAGTGGATCGCCGCCGCCGCGTCGATGGAGCACACGGGAGTGCTCCAGGTGCGGGCCAGGCGTCCGCAGGAGGCCGACGACGACCCGTGCGCCGCGCCGTCCGACGCCGAGTACACCGGGGAGAACCAGCTCTACCGGGTGGAGATCCGCAGCGGGGGTACGGCTCGCGAGGGGGCGAGCTTCGCCTGGTCACGGGATAACGGCTCGGTGATCTACCCGATCCTGGCAAGTGAAGGGCCCGTGGTCCAGGTGAGCAGCCTGGGGCGCGACCGGCACACCACGCTGGAGATCGGCCAGTGGGTGGAGATCGTGGACGACGCCGTCTCGCTCCGCCGGGAGCTCGGCCTGCCCAGCCCCGCGGCGCCGCTGCGCAAGGTGGTCGACCTCGACGTGGACCTGTCGGCCGTGACCCTGGACGCGCCGCCGCCCGCGACCGAGCGTGGACGCCACCCGTACCTGCGCCGCTGGGACCACACACCGCCGGACAAGTCCCCCGACGGGGCCGTCCCGGTGACCGAGGCGTCCGCGGCCAGGAGGGACGCGGGATGGATCCCGCTGGAGCGGGGCGTCGAGGTGCGGTTCCTCACCGGCGAGCGAGGCAATCCGCACCGGTACCGTACGGGCGACTACTGGGTCTTCCCCGCCCGCCGTACGCTCGGCGACGTGATCTGGCGCCACCCCCAGGGCAGCGGCCCGCACGGCGTGGCCTACCACTACGCGCCGCTGGCCGTCGTCCAGGGCGACGGGGTCACCGGCTGGCGGACGTCGTTCGCCCTCCCGCTCACCCGCGGCCTGTGACGGCCGGTCATGGCGGTCAACGAGCGCGCCAGACACCCCGGGCCCGTCCCCCCGCGGGTCCCGGCCGCCGCGCGCAGGGAGCTGGCCCGGCGGGGCGAGCAACTGGACCCGGTGACGCGCACGGCCATGGAGGAACGGTTCGGGCAGGACCTCAGCGAGGTCAGAGTGCACTCCGACGGGCCGGCCGCGCGGTCGGCGCGCGAACTGGGCGCCCGCGCGTACACCGTCGGTGAGCAGATCGTGTTCGGCCCCGGCAGGTTCGCCCCGCACACTCCCGACGGCAGGCACCTGCTCGCCCATGAGCTGGCCCACGTCATCCAGCAGCGAGGCGGCGCGGGCCCGCATCCGACCCGCCACGCCGGACTTGAGGCCGCGGCCCATGCGGCGGCCCAGGGAACCGGTCCCGCGGTCGTGCGCGGAAGCGCGGCGGTCGGCCTGGCCATGGCCGAGGAGACGGGCGGTCCCGCGAGCCCGGAGGATGTCGCGGCGTACGCCCGGCTGAGAGAATTCCAGGACGCCGCCGACCTGCGGGCGTCCGAGCTGATGGAAGGCGTCGTCCGAAAGAGCCTCGACCGGTGGGAGGCCGCCCAGACGGCGAAGGCCGTTCAGGCGGAGAAGGAGGGGAAGGGGGCGGCCGTCGACCCGCGCACCCCCGAAGAGCGCCGCGCGGCGGCCGAGGGGTCCATCCGGGGCGACGTCACCGTCGCCATCGGCTACGCCGTGGACGAGGAGGGCAACCTCCACCAGCTCGTCACCACCAGCAAGGGCAACCGCCGCAAGCTCGTCGACCTGGGACCGAGGGAACAGTGGGTCAAGGCCGTACGCCGGAAACGCCAGGAGCCGGAGGCCCCCGCTTCCAAGCCCAAGCTCACCCTCGTACCCGCGCCCGCGCCGGGCTCCAAGCCCGCCCCGGCCCCCGCCACACCCGCCCCGGCCGCGCCCCCCACCCCCACCACCGCCCCCACGCCCGCGCCCGGGTCGGCACTCGCGCTCGCCCACGAGCCCGAGTCCGAGTCCGCACCGAAGTCCGAGCCGGTGCCCGCGTCGGGGGTCGTGCCGAAGACCGATCCCGCGTCCACCAAGACGCCCGAGGCCGCGCCCACGTCCGGTCCGCGCCTCGTCGACCAGCACGAGGGCGGGGACGCCACGGGGGAGGACGGGCTGAAGCGCAGGCGTACGGCGCAGCAGGCGCTCAAGGACGCGGAGGCGCGCCTGGCCGCCCACGCAGCCAGGCACGGCCTCAAGCTCGTCGCGGTCGGCGCGAGCTCCAACATATGCCCGCACTGCGCGGCCAAGCTCGGCGTGGCCGGTGCCACCACCGGCACAGCCCGAGCCAAGGACCCGCTGCGCGAACACGTCCCGCCGAACACCACCCCGGCGCTGGAGGCGATCAAGAAGCTCCCGCCCAAGCCGCCGGGACCCGAACCCGTCGTCGAGAAACGCCGCCCCATCCGGCCCGAAGGGGCCCCGCCCGGCGGTTCCGGAGCGTCCCCGGCCCCGGCGAAACCGCAGGCGCCCCCGCCGCGGAACACGGAGGCACCGCAGGCGGAGGCGGGAGAGGCGGGGGAGGCCGACGCTCAGATCATCCAGAGGGCACAGGCGAAGCCCCAGGCGCCCCAGGCCAAGCCGAACCCGGACACGCCGCCGCGGGTGACCGCTCCGCGGAAGACGGGGATCGCGGCGCCCAAGCCGGAAGCGCCCAAGGTGGAAGCGCCCAAGGCGGAAGCACCTCAGGCGGTGGCTCTCGGGCGGGAGAAGCCGAGTGCCGAGACCTCGGGGGACCTCGGCAAGGTGACCAGGAGGCGGGCCGTTGAGGAGAGCGGCGAGGCCGGGCGGAAGGTGACGACGACGGCGACCACCGCGGGGTGGGGGGAGGTCTCGTCCAAGACCGAACGGTTCCAGGAGAGCGGTGGCGCCGGGACCAGGAGCGCGACCGGGACGGCCGTGACGCGGGGGGAGGGCGACCTGGCGGCCACCGGGAGCAAGGACGTCACCCGGGGGACCCTCGACGAGGAGGGCAACCTCCAGAAGGGGACGCAGACCGGCTACAAGGCGGGAGGCGGAGTCGTCGCGGGCCCCGAGGGGTTCGGCGGGCTGGGGTCGGCGAGCGCGCAGCGGACCACGGCGTACGGCAAGGGCTTCACCACGACCAAATCGATCGCCGGCAACGCCCGGGTGGTGGTGAACGCCACGCGGGTGGAGGGGGCGGATCCGCCCCGCTACCAGCTGACGGTGACCATCACGGTCGGCGCGTCCGGCACGCTGGGCGGTGGAGCGGGGCAGAGGGGTACGGCGAGCGGGTCGGTGTCGCTCACCGGGTCGATAACCGGCACCTTCGTCCACCGGTTCACCGCCGAGGAGACCAGACGCTACCTCGGGGATCTGGCCCGCGAGGGGTCTGGGGGCGCGGAGAAGGAGCTGCGGGTCGTCGATCTCGTCGCGCGCGGGGGCGTCGCCGAGGCGCGGCGACTGCTCACCACCCTGGGCGCCGTGTCGTCCGCCGGGGAGGCCGCGGCGCTCACCGAGGGCGACCAGGCGACCCTGGAGGTCCAGAAGGGCGCCGGCGGCTCGCTCGGCGCGAGCTCGGCGGGCAGGTCGCCCGCCGGCGCCGAGGTCTCCTACAGCAGGGGCAAGTCGCTCAAGCGCACCGTGGCGCGTAAGGACGGGGCCGTGCTCGTCACGGTCGAGGTGGTGTCGGAGACCGCCGGGTCCATCGGGGCGTCCGGCTCCTCGGGGGGCGTGGGCGGTGGCCTCGGCTACGGCAGGAGGACATCGGAGGGCCGATCGGTCACCTTCCGCCTGAACCCCGGCGATCCGGACTACCAGCCCAGGTTCGACCGGATACTCGCGGTCGACGACGCCACCGGGCTGACCGCTCTCGCCTCCTTTGACCCGGCCGGGGTGGAGGGCACCGGATTCAGCGCCGGATGGTCGACGACGTTGACCCCCAAGGTCAGCGTCGCCGGGGCGGAGGCGTCGATATCGACCACCCACGCCTACGCGGAGAAGGTGGTCGCCGACGCCGAGGGCAGGCGCAGGCAGTTCACCGGGTCCTCCGGCGGCGGCATCGACGTCGGGGTGGCCTCGGGTCCCAAGCTCGGCTACCGGACCGAGCAGGCCGTCACCGCCGCGGTCGGCCCCGGCGAGAAGGCCACGGGTGACGTCAGCACCACGACGTCGGAGACCGACCTCGGCGCCTCGGCCCGCGCACTGGCCTCGGCCGCGGACAAGACGCCCATCGCCGGTGCGATCGGGCTGGTCACCGGTGGCACCAAGCTGCTGCGGTCCCGCACCGAGGTGATCGGGATGAAGTTGTCGGACGACGACTTCGGAGCCATCGCGGCGGCCTCCCGGGAGCGGGGCAGATGGGACCGCGCCTTCCGGGGCCGGGTGAACCAGAGCTTCCAGGAGTGGCAGCGGCTGGGCCGCAGGATCGCCGCCGGCGGCGGGGACCGGGAGGCGATGAGCCGCGCGCTCGCCCAGTACGCCGCCGAGAACGACCAGGCGTCCGACGCCGTGCAGGCGGTGGTCCGCCCGCAGGGTCAGGCCGAGGGCGGTGTGCGCTACGACTGGCCGTCCGAACTGGCCAAGGAGCGGGAGGCGTTCGAGACCGTCGTGGTGGGTGACCGGGTCGCCCGGCTCAGGGCCCGCGCCGCCGCCGGAGCCTTCGAGGAGGCTCAGGCGGGCCTGAGCGCCGACAACGCCAGGCTCGCCAAGGCGGCCGGGGCCATCACGGCCGCGGCCGCGCGGTTCTCCGATGTGGCGGCGGTGGCCGAGATGCTGCGCAGGATCGGCGGCAAGCAGACGGAGATCCGCGCCGAGCTGCGCAGGCTGAAGGCGGCGCTCGCGCCGGGCGAACCGGCGGCCGGGCCCGTGGCCGCGATCGGTCCCACCCCCGACGTCCAGGCGGCGGAGGAGCGCGACGCCAGGATCCAGAGCCTGATCCCCGCCGCGCTGACGCTGCGCGAGCGCGAGACGGCGATCTTCGCCGAGGTGCGCGGGGAACTCGACCATCCGCCGTGGTATCGAGGCCCGGACGTCATCTCCGTCATCCAGACGCTCAACAAGCTCAGGCCGCTCTACACGCAGTGGGACGCGCTGGTCGCCGAACTCCGCGCCGTCATGCGCGAGCGCGGTGAGGACGGGTCACGCGCCGACGGCTACGGCCCCGACCGCAAGACCTGGGAGGCGCTGCGCCGTCACCCGGAACTGACCAGATACGGCTGAGCCGTACTGAATTTCGCAAAGAGGGACGTTTTTGGACGTCGCGCGACTATCGCCGGAACGTTACTCGGATAAATGTAAATCTTACGAAGATGAATGGGTTATATGGCCGGTGCAAGGTGGGGGTCATGGACGAGCGGGCGGACCTGTTCGTGGTCAGAGTCTGGTTCGAAGGACCAGGCCATGACCGGTTTCGTGCCCGGATCATGGTCTCCGGGCTGAATTCCGAGGCGCCTCCCGCCTCCTTCGTGACCGCCAGTCAGCAGGAAGTCGTCGAAAAACTCCGAGAATGGCTGGCCGAAGTGGCGCTCTATTGACAGCCTTCTCTTGGCAGCATAAAACCATGGAACCCGTTCGTGTATGGGAGGGGCGCCCGATGGACAGCACACCTGCTGTCGCGGCGTACGATGCGCGGCCGGAGGGGTCAGCCAGCCTGCGTCTGCTGGGCGCCTTCGAGGTGTCGGCACGCGGCGAAACGGTGGGTGCGCGGTGGAGCGACCTACCGCACAGCGCCCGGCGGCTGGTCGCCTTCCTCGGTCTGCACGGCACCGCGACCCGAGACTTCGCCGCAGGCAGCCTGTGGCCCGACTCCACGGAGGCACGCGCGCAAGCCGACCTTCGCACCACCCTGTGGCGGGCCGGCAGGGCCTGTCCGGGGCTGATCGTCGCCGGCGGGCCCTCCATGCGACTGCACCCGCGCGTCCGGGTCGACGTCGACGAGCTGCAGGCGCTGAGCAGGCGGCTGCACATGGGACAGCCGGGACAGGCCGAGGCGGACGGCTCCTGGCCGCCGCCGTGTGGCGTGCTGCTGCCCGGCTGGTACGACGAATGGGTCGTCGTCGTCCGTGAGCGCGTCCGCCAGCTTCAGCTGCACACCCTGGAGGCCCTCGCCGAGCAGCAGCTCGGCCGCGGCGCCTACGGCCGGGCGCTGGACCTCGCGCTGAGCGCCGTCGAGTACGAGCCGCTGCGGGAGAGCTCCCAGAGGCTGGTCGTCCGCATCCACCTCGCCGAGGGCAACCTCGCCGAGGCGGTCCGTGCCGTACAGACGTTCCAGAAGCTGCTCTGGCGGGAGATCAGGGTCCGGCCGACCCCCGAGTTCCTGCGCCTGGTCGACCTGGTGGTGCCGCGCTGAGCAGGAGCAGGTCCAAGACCGCTCGCCCCCGGCACGCCCTCGCCGAGCATCCGGCCGGTGCGCTCATGTGAGAAGGGCGATGGCGGGCGACGGCCAAGGCTGGGACCAGCCGGGTACGGGCCCGCTTGAGGAGGAGCCGGCCGTCCGGTGCGGAGCCGTTCACGGAGCACGGTTCGGCCCGTGCTGAGCAGGACTTTTGTGGATTCCGGACCGCTGCTGGCCGCATAGGCTCTGCCACGACGCCTCCAGGGGAGACCCGGGGGACGGCCCCGGCGCGACCGTGGCTGATCGGGTCCGCTCGGGGGTCACCCCAAATGTCATACCGGGCGTGTCTGGCCCGTTCTTCCGGCGCGCCATACGGTCACCCAAACGAATTCCCGATGCGCGCAGAAGAACCTGGAGTACCCCATGTCAACCCTTGCCATCAGGAACGTGACGCTTCTGGACGGGACCGGTGGCATCGCCCGCGCCGACTCGTCGGTGCACGTGACCGACGGGCGGATCGGCTGGGTCGGCGACGCGTCCGCGGAGCCGCGGGACGTGACGGTCAGCCAGGTCATCGACGGTACCGGCCGGACCCTGCTTCCCGGCTTCATCGACAGCCACGTCCACCTGTGCGCGGACCCGGAGCGTCCGGGCCGCTACGACCCCCTCCAGGTCAGCACCGAACGCCTCGCCATGGAGACATCTTCGACGACGCCGGGTTCGCCCACCACGCCCGCTCCGTGACCGCCTACCGGGCCGTGGCCCTGGAGCGTTCCGGCGCGTCCGAGGAGGCCGAGAGCCTACGGTCGCGGGTGACCGGGTGGCTCATCCACTCCGGGACGTCACGGCTCTACTGGCAGGGCGCCGGGACGGCCGACCCGTTGGCGCGCGGCATGTGGTCGCCGGCTCCACGGGCCGGCGCGGAGACCGGAGAAGGCAGCCCGCTGCTGACCTGTTCTAACCCGGAGATCCGCGAACGCATCGAGAAGGCGCTGGCCGCGGGGACGCCGATCCGGTCGGTCGAGGCGCTGCTCAACGGCTACGGGCTCACCTGGCGCGAGATCGACGTCTTCTTCGCGTACTTCCTGCGGGTCGTCACCGAGATGCCCGAGGGCTCGACCTTCCGGGACCGGTGTGCCCGCCACCTCGTCATCTCCGAGCACACCCTCAAGACGCACATCTCGCGGATCCGCAGAAAACTCGGCATCGAGGACGAGGTCTCACCGCAGGTCCTGAGCGCCTGGCTGGCCGGTGTCGAGGGCTGACCGGGCCGTGGCACGCCCGCTGTCCGGCATCCCCTTCGAGCCCTCCGGCCCCCCGAGGTGCGGACAGCCCGGGGGCCAGATCATGAGGATCTGGAGATCAAGGAGTTTCCCGGGAGGCCCCGTTCAGGTGGAGACCCCGGCCGCGCCCGCACGCCGGACGCGCGTATGGCCGGGTCGTGAAGACCTCGGGGCATGGGGGCGGGTTGCGTTCGGTGCGCGGTGATGGTCTCCTGGGGGGATGGATTCCTTCGGCGCGGGAGCGGGGCACAGCTTGATGATGTGCCTGTTCGCGGTGACGCCGCTGTCGGTCGACGACCGGCTGTGTCGCCGCGGCGCCGTCTCGCGCTGACCGGCTCCGCCGGATCGGCCGGACGCGTCGCACGTCGACCAGTCTTCCCGCCGAGTCGAGGATCCCGATGACCGACACCACCTCCGCGATCGTTCCCACGCCCGAGGCTCATGCCCATGTCGAGGCGGACGCGCCGGCGACCCCGCCGGCGCGCCGGCGGAGGTCGCTCACCGACCGGCTGCGCGACACCGGGGGCAGGATCGCCTCGGCCGTCCTGTCCGCCCACGGCGCCGGTGTGCCTTTCTGACCGCCGATCCCGCCGATCCCCGCCGATCGCGCCGGCCGGGGCCGGGTGATCTCCGGTGATCTCCACGTGGCCTGCCCGGAAGCGGCGGTTCGCCCGTCGGGGCCGCCTACCCGCCCCGGGCGACGGCGCTCAGGCCCGGCCCCTGAGCATGAGGTTCCAGTACAGGGCGGCGAGTCCGTAGCGCTTGAGGTACCACATGTCCTTGCGCTCGCGGGTGGTGTCGATGAGCGGGAAGCTGGGCGTGGGGCGCATGGTGTAGTCGAACTCCGCGAGCAGTGTCCTGCCGCGGGCGGTGGTCAGCGGACACGAGGCGTAGCCGCCGTAGGAGGCCGGGAGCGGCTGATTCCTCATCGCGGCGACCACGTTCCTCGCCACCACGGGGGCCTGCTTGCGGATCGCCGCGCCGGTCTTGGAGTTGGGGGTGGATCCGGCGTCGCCCAGGGCGAACACGTTGGAGTGGCGTACGTGCCGCATGGTGTGCTTGTCGACCTCGACGTAACCCGCCGGGCTGCCCGGGTCGGCCAGCGCGGTCGCCTTGATCCAGTCGGGGGCCGACTGCGGCGGCACGACGTGCAGCAGGTCGTAGCCGATGTCCTCGCGGGTGCCGCCGGCGTGATCGGTCACGACGATTCGGCGGCCCTCGCCGTCGATCTCGGTGACCTCGCTGCTGGTGCGGACCTCGATGCCGTACCGGGCCGCGACCCGTTCCAGCTCCTCGGCGAACTCCCTCACCCCGAACATGCCCGGGGTGGGAAGCACGAGCACGATGCGGATGTCGCCGAGCACGCCCTGCCGCCGCCAGTGGTCCGCGGCCAGATAGGCGATCTTCTGCGGGGCGCCGGCGCACTTGATCGGCCCGGCCGGCATGCTGAACACCGCGGTGCCGGACCGGAGGTCACGGATGAGCTGCCAGGTCTTGGGCGCCAGATCGTAGGTGTAGTTGCTCGACACCGCCGGGGTGCGCAGCGCCTCGGCCATTCCGGGGATCTTCTCCCAGTCCAGCTGTATGCCGGGGCAGACCACGAGCTGGTCATAGGTGACGCGGGCACCGGCGGCGGTGGTCACCGTCCGGTTGTCCGGGTCGATGTCCAGCGCGGCGTCCTTGATCCACGCGACGCCTGGGGGCATGATCGACGCCTGCGGGCGGGCGCTCTCCTTCGCCGGGGCGCATCCGCCGCCGACCAGGGTCCACAGCGGCTGGTAATAGTGGGTGTCGGACGGTTCCACAAGCCCGATGTCATCGACGCGGGCACGTCGCAGCCGGGCCGCGACACTGACGCCGGCGCTGCCTCCGCCGATGATGAGGACCCGATGGTGCATCGCGGATGTCGTCATGGAGAGCCTCCCTGCTCTGGGCGTATCGGATGGCGCGGGGGTGTCGGGGCCCGGTGGAGGGCGTCCGGCGCTCAGCCGAGCGCCGTGCCGGTGCCGGTCGCCGTAGCGTACTCGTCGTCGATGAGTACGACGTCCCGCCCGGCGCGGTCGAGCAGGCTCGCCGCGATCGAGGCCCGGAACCCACTGGCGCAGTGCACCCACACCTGCCCCGCGGGTACCTCTGCCAGGCGCTCCAGCAGGGAGTGCAGCGGGATGTGCGCCGATCCGGGCACCATGCCGGCGGCGCGTTCGTCGTCACGGCGCACGTCCAGCACCACCGGGCGCGTGCCCTGCCCGGCGTGTACGGCCGCCAGGTCGGCGAAGGTGGCGGTGCGGTAACCGCGCAGTTCCCGCGCGTCGGCCAGTTCGCCCGGTGTGCCCACCGCGGCGCCGTCGGGCCGGTCGATGCCGATGCGCACCAGCTGCCTCTGGGCGTCGGCGACCTGCTGCGCGGTGTCCCCGATCAACGTCAGCGGGGTCTCCCACGGGATCAGCCAGCCGAGGTAGGTGGAGAAGTGCAGGCCCAGCGCGATCCCGATGGTGCCCGCCACGTGCTCGGCGGCGTAGGCGGTCCGGTCGCGCAGATCCACCACCCACTCTCCGGCGGTGATCCGCTTGTGCAGCTCCTCCGGCGACACCGGTGACGGCGCGGACAGGTCCACGGGCCCCGGCCCCTGCCGGTTACGGGCGCCCATGTGGGCGTAGTAGCGCGGATAGGCGGTCAGCCCGGCGACCAGACGGGCCACGAAGGCGTCCTCGTCGTGCTCGGTCAGCGCGTCGTTGCGTCCGCGTTCCTGGCCGATGGTCGCGCTCTCACCACCGGTGGCCGACCCGGAGGAGCAGAAACTGCCGAAGCCGTGGGTGGGGAACACCCGCGTGTCGTCGGCGCACAGGCCGGCCAGACGCCGCGCGGAGTGGAACTGGGCACGGGCCAGTTCCTCCGTGCGGGCCGGATCGACCAGATCGGTACGGCCCACGCTGCCGTAGAGCAGTGATCCTCCGCTGAACAGGGCCGCCGGCCCCTCGTCGCCGGGGCCGGTGTCGACGACGTACGCCAGATGGGTGTCGGTGTGCCCGGGGGTGGCCAGCACCCGGATCCGCAGGCCGCCCACGGTCAGCACGTCGCCGTCGGCCACCGGCCGCCGGTCGAACCCCACCGCGTCGGCGGCCGCCACCGCGTATGTGGCCCCCGTGGACCGGGCCAGCTCCAGGCCGCCGGTGACGTAGTCGTTGTGGATGTGCGTCTCCAGCACCATCGCACACCGCAGGCCGCGGTCGTCGAGAAGCCGCCGCACGCGGTCCAGGTCCCGTTGTGGGTCCACGACCACCGCGACGGCGCCGTCGTGGGCGATGTAGCTGCGATCGCCCAGCTCGCTGGTCTCGATGACCTCGACCTCCACCACGGTCCTACCCCCTCGATTGCAGAAAAGTCCGAATGTCCGTACATTATTAGGTAGTGGATGCTTCGGCAAGAAGAGATGGGTGAGGACAACGAGTCAGCAGGCTGCCCCGGGGCCTCGGGCGGTGGACCGCGCCAGCGCGCTGCCGCTGTGGGCGCAGCTCCGTGCCGATCTGAATCGCCGCCTCGACAACGGCGAGTTCGGCGACGTCTTCCCCGGTGAGCTGGCGCTGGTGGCCGAGTACGGCGTCAGCCGCCACACCGTGCGCGAGGCACTGCGCCGGCTCCGCGCCGACGGGGTGGTGATCGCCGAACGCGGACGTGCCCCCCGTCTGGCCGCGCCCGCCCAGATCGAGCAGCCGCTCGGCGCCCTTTACAGCCTGTTCGCCTCGGCGGAGGCCGCCGGACAGCATCAGCGTAGTGTCGTGCGCATCCTCGACGTGCGAGCCGACGGGCTGGTCGCGGTCCGCCTCGGGCTTGAGGAGTCCACGCCCCTGCTGTACCTGGAGCGGCTGCGCCTGGCCGCGGAGGAGCCCCTGGCCCTGGATCGGGTCTGGATCCCCTCCCAGGTCGCGGCTCCGCTGCTGGAGGCCGACTTCACCCACACCGCCCTGTACGACGAGCTCGCCGGTCGCTGCGGCGTCCGGCTGACCGGCGGGCGGGAGCACATCCGCGCCGTGGTGCCCACCGCCGCCGAACGCCGCCTGCTCGGAGTCGAACCCGGTGTGGCCGCGTTCGCCATCGACCGCCTCGCCTATCAGGAGAGCCGCCCCATGGAGTGGCGCCGCACCCTCGTCCGCGGTGACCGGTTCGCCGTCACCGCCCAGTTCTCCGCGCGTGACGGCTACCGCCTCGACGTCGCCGGTGCGCCGAGACACCGCAGGACCCCGCGGCCCCGTATCGCAACGGAGCACCGATGACACCCAGATCGCCACATGCCGCCGACACCGTCGAGGTCGCCGAGGCCGCCAGGCTCGTCGCCGACGGTGTCGTGATCCTGCTCGATGTCCGCGAACCCGGCGAATGGCAGGCCGGACGGAGCCCCGACGCCCACCACGTGCCCCTCGGCGCTCTGGGCGCCCTGGATCCGGACCTACTCCCAACCCACCAGGCCGTCATCGTCGTGTGCCGGTCCGGTATCCGCTCGGCGAAGGCCACCTCCATCCTGCGCGCCGTAGGGGTGCCCGCCCGTAACCTCGCCGGGGGAATGAGGGCGTGGGCCGCGGCCGGCCTGCCGGTCACCACCGAAGACGGGCAGCCCGGAACCGTCATATGACAGTCGTCGCCGTGCCGGCCCTCGGCCTGCTCATCGGTGCCGTGCTGGGCGCCCTCGGAGGCGGTGGCGCCATTCTCGCCGTCCCGGTCCTGGTCTACCTGCTCGGCCAGTCTCCCCAGGACGCCACCACCAGCAGCCTGGTCATCGTCGGTCTCACCGCCGTCTTCGGCGCGGTGGGCCACTCCCGCAACGGGCAGGTCCGCTGGCTCACCGGGGGGGCCTTCGGCGTGGTCGGTGTCGCCGCGGCCTTCGCCGGCACGGCCGTCAATCGCCTCATCGATCCCCACCTGCTGCTTCTCGGCTTCGCCGCGTTGACGACCGTCGCCGCGGCGGGCATGCTGCTACGCGCCCGGGGTGGGGGGCGCGGCGACGGCGCGAACGGTGCCGGTCACGGCGCGGACGGTAACGGCACCGGCGGTGTCGGTGCGGGCGGGGACGGGGTGGCGGAGGCCGGGTACGGAACGGCTCCGCCGCCGACGGCGGCGGTGGGCGGTGGGCAGCTCACCCTTACCCGTACCGGCGGGCTCAGAGGCTCCCCGTGGGGCGCGCGTGGCCGTACGGTCACCATGGTGGTCAAGGTCGTCCTCGCCGGCCTGGCGGTCGGATTCCTCACCGGCCTGTTCGGCGTCGGCGGCGGGTTCGTCATCGTGCCGGCACTCGTTCTCGCCCTGGGTCTGCCCATGCCGGCCGCGGTCGGCACGTCCCTGTTCGTCATAGCGATCAATTCGGGCGCGTCGCTGGCCGCGCGTGCCGGGCAGGCGCACTTCGACTGGGGGGTGATCGTCCCCTTCACCCTCGCCGCGGTGGCGGGCACCGTCGCGGGACGGAGGATCGCCGACCGGCTGCCCGCCGCGATCCTGACCCGGTCGTTCTCGATCCTGCTCCTGGGCGTCGCCGTCTACGTCGCGGCCGGCAGCGTTCTCGCGCTCACCTGAGGACGGGCGGACCTGAGGACGGGCGGAGGGGCGACGCTCACCCGGCAAGGGGAGACACTCGCTCGCGAACGGGCGAGTTCCCGGTTCCCGGCGGCTCTCAGTGGTGGTAGGCGTGGATCACCGCGTGTCCTCCGCCCCGCCCGATGATCCACTTGTTGACGGGGGTGGTGACGAGGAAGGCCACCAGCAGTGAGAGGGCGAGAGCCGCCCAGAACAGGCCGGTGGAGAGTCCGGCGTCCATCGCGCCGGGCACCACGAGCATCACGCCGTTGTCGGCGATCTCCATGACGATGATCGAGACCGTGTCGGCGGCGAGTGCCAGCCGTACGGCTTCGCGCCAGCCGACTCCGGCCCTGCGCAGCCCCGTCAGGGTGAGGGCGTAGCCGAAGAAGAAGGCCAGGACGACGGCCAGGACGAGGGTGGGCGCGTTCGGCCAGCCCAGGGCGGTGCCCACCACCATGCCGAGCACCTCGCCGATCGCGCAGCCCGTCAGGCAGTGCAGGGTCGCCGACGCGGCCATCCGCCACGTCGCCTTGGCGGGACGCCCGCTGTGATCGTGTCCCTGGTGATCATGCGTGGGGTCTCCTCCGTGACCGGTGTGGTCCGCAGGTCGCATCGATTCGGACATTTCCTCCTCTTTCTCCTCGTCAGACATCGACACGTTATACCTATGGGGGGTATATGGCAACGGCGGTGTCCACCATGGAGAGGGCTCTACCACCTGCGATCGGTGTACGGCCGGCCGCCGACGGAACCCGGTCCGCCCGGCCGGTGCGAGGCGGAGTCCACCGGAGCCGGGCAGGCCGGGGGCGTACGGCATGAGCACCCCGGCGGCCGGTAAAGGCACTTGGTCGACTGTCTACGATGCCCGGTAGCATCAAATGGTCCTCAGATAGATGGGAGTCGCACGCGATGCGTGGTCTGGGAGACCTGGAAGCCGCGATCATGGAGCGCCTGTGGTCGTACCACCGGCCCGCGTCGGTCAGGGACGTGCTCGAAGACCTCCGCCGCGAGCGGGAGATCGCCTACACCACCGTCATGACGGTGATGGACAAGCTGCACACCAAGGGCCTGCTCCGCAGGAGGACGGTCGGCCGCGCCTACGTTTATGAGACGGTGACCAGCAAGGAGGCCCACACCGCCGAGCTCATGCGCACCACCCTCGCCTCGGGCGGCAACCGGGCGGCCACGCTGGTGCACTTCCTGGAACGGCTGAGCCCGGAGGAGTCCGCCGCGCTTGAGGCCGCGCTCAAGGTGTATCCCCCCGGAGACCGTGCCTGATCCGCCGCCGGGTGGCTCAGAGCCGGCCGAGAAGCCCGCGCATCCGCCGGATCTCGGCCCGCTGGGTGTCCTCGATGGTCTGGGCGAGCTTCCTGGCCTCGGGGTTCACCCCCTCCGCCAGCTCGGTTCCGGCCATCAGTCTCAGGAACATCCGGTCGAACTTCCCGCCCCTCGCCTTCCGTAGTCCGGCCATGTCCGTCTCGGTCACCATTCCGGGCATGTCATGCCCGGCGTGAGACCCTCCAGGGCTGACGGGTTTGCCTCAGGCCGACAGCCAGCCGGTCATGGTGGCGACCTCGGGGGCCTGAGCGGCCCCGATCTCTTGGGCGATCTTCTTCACCTCCGGGTCGGAGGCCCGCCTCCCGGCGAGCCCGGCCATCTCCACGGCCTGCCTGTGGTGCGGGATCATCGTCTGCGCGAAGCCGGTGGCCGGGCCGGTCGGCGTGACCCTCCTACGATCTGGAGTAGTAGCCAGATCCGGGTGAGGGGGCGAGCGGGGGAGACACCCCGGCAGCCGGTGGGGGCGAGCGCCCACCCGGCGTCGATCTCGGAGGATCACCCGCGGTGAACCGGCGGGCCGCGCGGTCTCGTTCTCCTCCGGCGCCTGTCGGACAGGATGGATAGTCGCCCGAGTAACGACCGGTCCTAGGAGAGGCGGAGGCGGCCGTCGCACCGGTCCGCCGGGTGGGGTGCCTCCGCGGGCGGTCGCCGTCCGATTTGGCATGATCGCCATGTTCGGTGCACCATCTCCTACTATCGTCCATCGGACGAGGGGCCGTCCGTCCGGTGACGGGAGGGACGGCGTCCCGTGCCCCCCAGGGGAGAACTCGCCTCCCCGGGCGAAGAGATCGGCGAAAAGGAGAGACGTGGCGGCTCTGTCCCGCGATGATCGGCGGGGCGCGCTTCGGGTCCTGACCGCGTCGATCACCGTCGTGCTGATGTGCGCCGGCCTGGCGTCGGCGGGGTACACGGAGCCGAAGCCCACCGCGCGGAAGCTGCGCAAGGAGCTGGCCCAGCTGCAGAAGCGGTCCAAGACCATGATCGCCGAGTACTACGCGGGCCGGGTCGCGCTGCAGAAGGCCGAGAAGGCGGAGAAGGCCGCCCGGGGCGACCTGCGGCGGGCGCAGCAGGACTTCGAGCAGGCGTCCGAGGAGATCCGTACGATGGCCGTCGAGCGGTATCGCACCGGTGGCCTGGGGGCGGTGACCGTGCTGATGGGCGGGGTCGACCCGGCCACCATGCTGAACCGCATGGCGCTCAGCCAGCAGATCGTGAACGAGCAGGACGCCGAACTCCGGGGGTTCACCGGCATCCGTGACGCGCACCGGCAGGCGCGGACGGCGGCGGCGCAGCGTGCCACCGAGATCCGTACGTCACTTGAGAGGCTGGACGCGCAGAAGAGGCGGACCGAGAAGCTGATCGTCATGATCAAGGACCGGATCGACCTGCTCTATCCAACTCCGGGCCTCAGAAGGGCCGACGGGACATGGGTTCCCCAGCTGCCGTCGGGACCCGACAACATCACCCCCCGGATGCGGCTGGTCCGGCAACTGATCGCGCAACGCTTCGGCGTGCGCTTCGGGATCGGCTGCTACCGGGCCGACGGGGGTATCGCGGGAGGCGGCGAGCACCCCCTGGGCCGCGCCTGCGACTTCATGATGAGCAGCGGCGGCTCGATGCCCTCGGCGGAGAACGTCGGGCTCGGCGACGAGATCGCCGCCTGGGCGATCAAGAACAAGGACCGGCTCGGCGTCAAGTACGTGATCTGGCGCCAGCGCATCAACACGGGCTCCGGCTGGCGCGGCATGTCCAACCGGGGCGGGGTCACCGCCAACCACTACGACCACGTCCACATCTCGATGTTCTGAGAAGGGCGGGTATTCCACCTAGCGAAATACGGTAACAACGGGCTTTGCCCGAACGTACGCCAATGGATTTCGCCGATGGTCGGCCCGGGCCCGGGGCCACGGTGCCGGCGGGCCGGGCCGAGGGGGAGCGGCCGGCGGAGTAGACCGGCTCTCACCTGGGGATATCTCTGTGACACCGCGGGCCTTCGGGACGAAAAGGGGCGGAGGGTCTCCGGAGATCGGAGAGAGGTCACGGGGGTGGCGAGAATGGCGACAGGCCCGAGTCCGAGCGGGGGCCGGGGCGAGGCGGAGCCGGAAGGCGCTCGCGGACCGGGAGGGCTGGCCGGGTGGCTGCTGGAGGGCTCCGCTCCCAAGACGGCCCCGCACGCGACCTCCGACGGGAGCCACCCGTGGTGGCGTGTCATGTGCCTCACCGGTGTCGACTACTTCTCGACACTGGGCTACCAGCCCGGGATCGCCTTCCTGGCCGCGGGAGCCCTGTCCCCGATCGCCACACTGGTCCTGGTCGCGGTGACGCTGCTGGGCGCGCTGCCGGTCTACCGCAGGGTCGCCGAGGAGAGCCCGAACGGCCAGGGCTCCATCGCCCTGCTGCAGCGGTACCTGCCCCGATGGCGGGGCAAACTCCTGGTCCTGGTCCTGCTCGGGTTCATGGCGACCGACTTCATCATCACCATCACGCTGTCGTCCGCGGACGTCACCGCCCACCTCATCGAGAACCCCCTCGCCCCCGAGATACTGCGCGGCCACCGGATCGGCGTCACCCTGCTGTTCATCGGGCTGCTCAGCGCCGTCTTCCTGCGCGGGTTCGGCGAGGCCATCGGCATCGCGGTGGGTCTGGTCGGCGTGTTCCTGACGCTCAACCTGATCGTCGTGGCGGTGTCCGCAGGGCATCTGCTCGCCCGGCCGGAGTACGTGGTCGACTGGAAGGCCGCGCTGACCGCCCACTACTCCAGCCCGTCGGCCATGATGGTCATGGCCCTGCTCATCTTTCCCAAGCTGGCGCTGGGACTGTCGGGCTTCGAGACCGGTGTGGCCGTGATGCCCCTGGTGCGGGGCTCACCGGACGACGACCCCGCGCATCCGGCCGGCCGGATCCGCGACACCAGGCGGCTGCTCACCACCGCTGCGGCGATCATGAGTTTCCTGCTCATCCTCAGCAGCCTCACCACCGCCATGCTCATCCCGGCCCGGGAGTTCGAGCCGGGTGGCAGGGCCAACGGCCGTGCCCTGGCCTACCTCGCCCACGAATACCTCGGCCCCGCCTTCGGCACCGTCTACGATCTCAGCACGATCGTGATCCTGTGGTTCGCCGGGGCGTCGGCCATGGCCGGGCTGCTGACGGTCGTACCGCGCTACCTGCCCCGGTACGGCATGGCCCCCCGGTGGGCGGCGGCGACACGGCCCCTGGTGCTCGTCTTCACCGTGGTCGCGTTCGTCATCACGATCGTCTTCAGGGCGGACGTCGACGCGCAGGGCGGCGCGTACGCCACGGGCGTCCTCGTCGTGATCCTCTCCGCCGCGCTGGCCGTCACCCTGTCCGCGTACCGCCGGGGCGATCGCGGGGCGACGGCGGCGTTCGGCGTGATCACCCTCCTCTTCGCCTACACCACGGTCGCCAACGTCTTCGAGCGCCCCGAGGGAATCAAGATCGCCTCGTTCTTCATCACAGCGATCATCATCACCTCCTTCGCCTCGCGGGCCACCCGGTCGTTCGAACTCCGGGTGGACGAGGTGATCCTCGAACCCGGGGCGCGGACGTTCGTCGAGGAGGAGGAAGCCTCGGGGCAGTTGCTGCTGATCGCCAGCAACCCGGACCTGCGAGACCCCCCGGACTACCGGGAGAAGGATCGGCGGGCCCGCGAGCTGCACCATCTGCCCGGCGACGTCCCGGTGCTCTTTCTGGAGGTGATGGTGAGCGACGCCTCGGAGTTCGGCGGCACGCTGACGGTCCGGGGCGAGGAGCGCGACGGCTGTCACGTCCTCGTCCTCCAGGGCCCCGCGGTCGCCAACGCGATCGCCGCCCTCCTGCTGTATCTGCGAGATCACACCGGCCGCATGCCGCAGATCTTCTTCCACTGGGCCGAGGGCAACCCGGTGGTCGCCCTGCTCGGCTACCTGGTCCTGGGCGGGGGGGACGTGCCCCCGCTGACCCGTGAGATCCTCCGGCGGGCCGAGCCCCGAGTCGACCGCCGGCCGCAGGTCCACGTCGGCTGAGCCGTACGGCGCTCGACCCCGGCCTCCGCCTCCCGGCGACCGGACGGAGGGCGGGAGGGATCGTGAACAGTAGTAATTTCAACCCATGCGACTGGGTGTTCTCGACATTGGTTCTAATACGGTGCATTTACTGGTGATGGACGCGCACCGGGGCGCTCGGCCGCTGCCCGCCTACTCCCACAAGGTGGAGTTGAGGCTGGCAGAGCACATGGAGGAGGGCAACCGGCTCTCCGAACAGGGGGCCGCGCGGCTGCGCGAGTTCGTTGAGGAGGCCCTGCGGCTCGCCGAGGACAAGGGGGTCGAGGACCTGATGGCGTTCGCGACCTCGGCGGTCAGGGAGGCGGTCAACGGGGAGGAGGTCCTCGCGCGGCTCAAGACCGACACGCGGGTGGACATCCAGCTGCTCTCCGGCCAGGACGAGGCGAGGCTGACCTTCCTGGCGGTGCGGCGCTGGTTCGGCTGGTCCTCCGGGCGGCTGCTGGTGCTGGACATCGGCGGCGGGTCCCTGGAGATCGCCTCGGGGATCGACGAACAGCCGGACGTGGCGCTCTCGCTGCCGCTGGGGGCCGGCCGGCTCACCCGGGACTGCTTCACCGCCGACCCGCCGCCGGCCGACGAGGTGCGGGCACTGCGCAGGCACGTGCGGGCGGAGATCGCCCGCACGGTGGGCAATGTGGCGCGGTACGGCCAGGCGGATCACGCGGTGGCCACCTCCAAGACCTTCAGGCAGCTTGCCAGGATCGCCGGGTCCGGCTCCTCCTACGAGGGACAGACCGTACGGCGGACGCTCAAGCACGCCGACCTGGTCGAGTGGGTCGACCGGCTGGCCAGGATGGACTCGCAGGAGCGGGCCGGGCTGCCCGGAGTGTCGGAGGGGCGGGCGCCTCAGCTGCCGGCCGGGGCGATCGTCGCGGACGCCACGATGGACCTGTTCGGAGTGGGGGAGCTGGAGGTGTGCCCGTGGGCGCTCCGCGAGGGCGTCATCCTGCGACGGTTGGACGCGATGCCGGAAGGCTGAGTCGTCCGGCGAACGCCCGATACCGACGTCCCAAGGTTTACCTGCTTTTTAGGCGGTTAGAGCGCGTTGTTATGAACAGCGCTCAGGTGGAAGGCGCCGCGCGCAGAGCGGCGAACAGTCAGACACTGGACAGGCTGGCCCGGATCGGGCTCGCCGGTCGCGGCGTCCTCTACGGGCTGATCGGATTTCTGGCCCTGCAGATCGCCTTCGGAGGCGGGAGCGGGGGCAGGGAGGCCGACAAGACCGGCGCGGTCCAGACGGTGGCCGAACAGCCGTTCGGCACGGTGCTGCTCTGGCTGATGGCCGTGGGCTTCACCGCGCTCACCCTCTGGCAGCTGTCGGAGGCGGTCATGGGCCGGGGGCGGGTCAAGGACCGGGTGGAGGCGGGGGCGCGCACGGTCGTCTACGGGCTGATCGTGGCGACGCTGCTGGGCCTGTTGCTCCGCGGCGACGCGGGCAGTTCGACCGACGAGAGCTCGCACGACCTCACCGCCGGGCTGATGGACCTGCCCGGCGGCCCGGTGCTCGTGGGCCTGGCCGGGCTGGGACTGGTCGCCCTGGGGGGCTACTGGGTTCACAAGGGTTACCGGAAGAGGTTCCTGGAGGATCTGCTCACCGGTGAGATGCCGCCCAGGGCGCGGCGGCTCGCCGAGAAGCTGGGCATGGCCGGATACGTCGCCCGCGGTGTGATCGCCGCAGCCGCCGGGGTGTTCCTCGTCCAGGCCGCGATCACCTACGACCCCGACAAGGCCAAGGGGATCGACTCGACGCTGCGCGCGCTGGCCGACACCCCGGCAGGGCCGTGGCTTCTCGGGGTGGTCGCGGTCGGCCTGCTGCTCTTCGCCGTCTACTGTTTCTTCGAGGCGCGCTGGCACCGGCTGTGACGGGTGGTCCGTACGGGGCCGCCGGTGCGGGTAGGCAGAGAAAGGGCGCCTTGCCAAGGCTGACCTATCTATCTGGTAAGTGACCCCATTCATACTTTTTCGAGACATCTCCCTTCCCGACTCCCGCGTCCTTCCAAAGGCGCGAAAAGCATCGGAGGGGCCACATGGACTCGTCGGAGTACGACGGAGGCGAATGGATTCTCCATCTGGCGGGTTCTCCCGACCAGGTGGCGAGAGCTCGGCGGATGGTCTCGATGGCCCTGGGCAGGGATCACCCCCTCCACGACGACTGCGTGTTACTGACCAGTGAGATCGCCACGAACGCGGTGCTCCACTCCAGGTCGGGGCAGGACGGGGCGTTCACCGTCGCCGTCGCCCGCACCGTGGAGACGGTGCGGGTCCGCGTCCTGGACGAGGGCTCACCCGGGGCCCCCTGCGTCTGCCGGGCCCCGACGGACGCCACGGGGGGCCGAGGCCTGCCGCTGCTGGAGGCGCTGTCACACCGCTGGGGTTTCGTCCGGCAGGCGGGCACCAACGAGGTCTGGTTCGAGCTCGTCCTGGAGCCGGTCGCGATCGCCGGGCCACCCGTGGCAGGCGGCGCGCCAGCGGCCATGGCCCGCCGATAGGGGCCGGGCCTGACGCGCTCCCACGCCTCCCGGCTCAGGTACGGTGGCCCCCGCCTGATCGATTCGCGGGCCGTTCCTCCCCTCCCCCCGGGGTGACAGGACGGCCTTCAGGAGGCGAGGAGACGGTCCAGGACGCGGACGCCGAACTCCAGGCCCTCGACCGGAACGCGCTCGTCCACACCGTGGAACATGCCGAAGTAGTCCAGGTCCGGGGTGAGCATCAGGGGTGCGAAGCCGTACCCCCTGATGCCGAGCGCGGCGAAGGACTTGGCGTCCGTGCCGCCCGACATCACGTACGGCACCGGCCGCGCGACCGGATCCTCGGCGACGATCGCGGCGCAGAGCCGCTCGAAGAACGGCGAGTTCAGCGGCGCCGAGGGGGCGTCCTCAACGTTGACGAACTCGCGGGTGACCTTCGGGCCGAGCAGGCGGTCGATCGTCTCCAGGAACTCCTCCCGGTGGCCCGGCAGGAACCGGCCGTCCACGTGGGCGACGGCGGTGCCGGGAACCACGTTGACCTTGTAGCCGGCCTCCAGCATCGTGGGGTTGGCCGAGTTGCGGATCTGCGCCTCGAACAGCGTGCCGGCCCGGCCGAGCCGCTTGGCCTCCAGCTCCAGGCGGCCGCGGTCGATCCTCTCGCCGAGGATGTCCTCCAGGCTCGTGATCAGCGCCGCCACCCCAGGCGTCAGCCGTACCGGCCATCGGTGGGCGGCGATCCTGGACAGGGCGTGGCAGAGCTCGGCCACCGCGTTGTCCACCGGCGGCCGGGAGCCGTGGCCCGCGACGCCCCGGGCGGTGAGCCTCATCCACGCGGTGCCGCGCTCGCCGACCGCGACCGGGTAGACCCGGGCTCCGGGAAGTTCGACGCTGTAGCCGCCCGACTCGCCGATCGCCTCGGTGCAGCCGTCGAACAGCTCCCGGTGCCGCCGTACCGCGTGCCGCGAGCCGTACTCGCCGGTGGCCTCCTCATCGGCGAGGAACGCCAGCACGACGTCCCGCCTCGGCCGTACGCCGCGCCGGGCCCAGTCACGGACCAGGGCGAGCGTCATGGACAGGGTGCCCTTCATGTCGACGGCGCCCCGGCCCCAGACGCAGCCGCCGGTGATCTCCCCGGAGAACGGGTGGATCCGCCAGTCGGCTGGCTCGGCGGGGACCACGTCGAGGTGCCCGTGGATCAGCAGGGCCTCGGGCGTCTCACCCGGGATCCTCGCGACCACGCTGGTGCGCCGCTCGGCCGACTCGAACACCACCGGCTCGATGCCGGCCTCCGCCAGCAGCCCGGCGACGTACTCGGCCGCCGGGCGCTCCCCGCGGCCCGGATTGGTGGTGTCGAACCTGATGAGGTTCGAGCAGATCAGTGAGACCTCGTTGTCCATGGAAGAGCGCCCCCCGGAGACCGATCGACCACCGGTGCATACCCCGCTGGACCGCGGACGGCACCTCAGGCGACCCGTGCCCCACCCCGTGCCCACTCCGCGCCCTGTGCCCCGGCACGGCCCGTGCCCCGGGCGGGATCGCGGGGGACGAGTCCCGGGCACCCAACCTTTTTTCATCTTTTTTCGCCGTATCGGGGAAAGCGCAGGTCAGCCGGGGCGCCCGGCCTGGGGCGAGGAGGCCGGCGCTCGTTACGTCTCCTTGGAGAAGGCGCGTTTCCGCAGGTCAGCCAGAACATGAACGTACGTTTCACGTTTGCCAGATCCGGACTGCGTGGTCAAGGATGAACCATCTCCGGCTGAGCCCCCGACCTGGGGTTTCCTCACCATGCCCCGGCTTCCCGCCGCCTGCCCGCCGAACGCGCCCGCCCCGAGGAGGGGACGATGATCCATGCCCGAGGACTGACCCGCCGCTTCAAGACCAGGCGAGAGAGCATCGAGGCCGTGCGCGGCCTCGACCTCGATGTGGAGGCCGGCCAGCTCGTGGCCTTCCTCGGCCCTAACGGGGCCGGGAAGTCCACCAGCCTGCGCATGCTGACCTCTCTGCTCCCTCCGACGTCGGGGACCGCGACCGTGGCGGGCCACGACGTCGTCTCCGACCCGGCGGGGGTGCGGGCCCGGATCGGCTACATCGGGCAGAGGAGCGGCGCGGGGGAGAACTTCCGCCTCCACGACGAACTGGTGACCCAGGGCCGCTGCTACGGTCTCACCCGCGCCCAGGCACGCCGGCGGGCCGGGGAAGTGCTCGGCCTGCTGGACCTGGAGCCGCTGGCCATGCGTAAACCCGGCACGCTCTCGGGCGGCCAGCGGCGCCGCCTCGACATCGCCCTGGGGCTGGTCCACCGGCCCGATCTGCTGTTCCTGGACGAGCCCTCGACCGGCCTCGACCCGCAGAATCGCGCCAACATCTGGGGGCACATCCTGCGGCTGCGCGAGGAGTGGGGCACCACCGTCCTCCTGACCACCCACTACCTGGAGGAGGCCGACAGCATGGCCGAACGGGTAGTGATCATCGATCACGGCCGGATCATCGCCGACGGAACGGCCGAGCGGCTGAAGGGCGACCTGGCCGGCGACCGCATCATGATCACCACCCGCGAGGAGGCGGGGGCGGCGCGGGCGGCCGCGATCGCCGAACGGATCGCCTCGCCCGGAGATGTCGCCGTGGACGGGACGGTCGTACGGCTCCGGGTGCCCCAGGCGGGCGCGGCGCTGCCGGGATACCTGCGGTCGCTGGAGGCGGCGGGTGTGGAGGTGACCAACGCCGAGACCGCGAGGCCCACTCTGGACAACGTGTTCCTCGCGCTCACCGGCCGCAGCCTGCGCGAGGCCGACGCCCCGGGCGGCGGCGGGTAACCCCCGCCCCTCCCTGCCACCCTCGTGTTTCCACCGGTTCGGACGGCCTTGTCCCGTCCCTGCCCCCGTCTGCTCTCCGGAAGGGGCCGTCCCCTCGGTCTCCCCGGTGTTTCGTACGCGTTCTTCGGCGCAGAAAGGCATGACACGTGAGCATCCCGTTCGTCCGTGACACCGCGACCGTCTTCTCCCGCGAGTTCGCCCCCGTGCTGCGCGAACCCCTCGGCCTGCTGTTCACCATGGGGCAGCCCCTCATCCTCCTGTTCCTGTTCGGCCCGATGCTCGCCGGCGCCGGGAGCGTCGGGAGCGAGGGTTCCTCGTGGCAGTGGTTCGTGCCCGGGATCCTGATCATGATGTGCCTCTCCGGGCCGATGATGGCCGGATACTCCCTGCTGGTCGAGCTGATCGGCGGCTCGATGGAGCGGATGCTCGTCACTCCGCTGAGCCGTACGGCGATGCTGGTCGGCCGGACCCTGAAGGAGTTCGTGATCCTGCTGGCCCAGGCCATGCTGATCATCGGTCTCGCGCTGCCGCTGGGTTTCCGCCTCCATCCCGCCGGGGCGTCGGCCGGGCTGGCGTTGCTGATCGTGTTCGGGGTCGGCCTGGGCGCGCTGTCCTTCGTCCTCGCGATCGCGTCCCGGCCGAGTGGCACGCTGTTCTTCGGGGTCACCCAGATGGTGATGTTCCCGCTGCTCCTGCTGTCGGGCCTGCTGTTGCCGCTGGACTTCGGCCCGGCCTGGCTCCGGGTCGCCGCCGCGCTGAACCCGGTCTCCTACGTCGTCGAGGCGGAGAGGGCGCTGTTCGCCGGACGGTTCACGGACACGTCGGTGCTGTACGGCGTGCTCGCGGCCGTCGCCGTCGCGGCCGTCGGCCTGGCCCTGGGTGTCCGGGCGATGCGGCGCGGGATCTGACGTTCGGCGCGGGGCCCGGGGACACGTCGTCACCGGGAGGTCTCGCCCCTCCGCAGGACGAGGTAGCCGTCGCGGTCGAAGACGACCTGGTAGCCGCTCCGCCTCAGCAACTCCACCCGGGCCAGCTGCTCGCCGAGCCCCGTGAAGGGGAAGGTCTTCCTGCCGGTCTCGGCGACCACCCACGGTGCCCAGCGGGGTTCGCGGTCCCAGAGCAGGACCCGGGTGCGGGAGGTGAGCGCGGGGCCGAGGTGGTTGGCGGTCTCCACCAGCACGCCGTCCGGTACGGCCGCCGCCGCGTCGGCGGCGGCTCGCGCGCGGCCGTCGGGGGTGGACAGCCGGCCGTAGGCGAAGAAGGGCAGCAGCACGACGGCGACCCCCAGCAGGGCCGCGGCCAGCGGGGTTCTCAGCCCGGACCGCAGGCGGCCCATGCCGTCCACCGCGGCACAGAAGATCACCACAACAAGGAAGGCGTTGTAGTGGTACTCGACGCCCCACCAGTTCGGGAAGGAGCTCGCCATCATGCGGGCGGCCAGCGGCGGCACCACGACCAGCGTCAGCGGCGAGAGCAGGCAGAGGAACAGGACCATCCCGCCGAGCAGGAGCACGGTGAGCAGCTTCTCCGGCGGGGTGCCCAGCAGCGCCAGCGCGCCCGGAGGGTCGCTCAGCGCCTGGGCCGCGGCCGAGGGCAGGTCGGGGCCGAGGGCACCGTAGGCCCAGTAGTAGTCGGCGCGTCCGCCGAACGCCGGGATGAGCACCCGGGTGGTGAGGATCACGGCTCCGACCCCGCAGCCGGTCAGCAGCACTCCGGCGGCCAGGCGCCGGGTGGCCAGCAGGAACAGGCCGTATCCCGCGACGATCAGGCCCATGTCCTCCTTGACGCACAGAAGGAGCGCGCCCGCCGCGACAGCCTGCCCCGCTCTCCCGGCGTCGTGGCGTTCGATCATCCACGCGGTGAGCACCGGGGCGAAGGCCACCTCGTGGAAGTCGAAGGCGGCGGCCTCGGCGATCGGCCACGACAGCGCGTAGGCCACCGCGATCTGGTGGGCGGCCGTCGTCCCCAGACGGCGCCGGGCGAAGAGCCAGAGCGGGGGGATCGACGAGGCCAGCAGCACGCCCTGCAGGACGAGCAGGGTCTCGGGCCCGTCGTGCACCCAGTAGAACGGGGCCGGCAGGGCCAGGATCGGCGACCAGTGGTCCCCCAGGACGGCGAAGGTCCAGCCCAGGTCGTTGTGGACCCCCTTGGCGATCGACACCGGTGCCTCGAACCGGGAGTAGGACCGGACGGCCTGGTCGAAGATGACGAGGTCGTAGGTGCCGAGCTGGAAGGCGCGCAGGCGTGTCAGGCCGACGGCGGAGTAGAGCACCGCGGAGAGCGCGGTCAGCACGCCCAGGACGCCCGCCGCCGAGCCGATACGGGCAAGGGTGTCGGCCGTCGCCGATCGGATCGTGCTCTTCACAACGGGTCAGACTAGCGGTTTTGCCGCATTACCTGCGGCGGTCCTTTCTGGAGTCGATCTTTTGTTGGCTCCGGCTGGATATAACACAGGTGACTCAGATATAACATCTGTACTCTCGGCAGGAAATTTCTTGTCCGTTTCTTATGTCAGGGATAAGTTCTTTCACGCACGGATATGCGGGCGCCCGTCGCCCGGAGATCGATTTCGCACTCTGATCGGAGGTATCGGCGCGTGATTTCCCTGAAGGCGGCGGTGGCCCTCGCCGCCGGCGTCCTGGTGGCCGGAGGGCCGGTGTTCCCCCAGGCCCCCGCCCTGACCGGGGCCTCCCCGGCCGGCCCCCTGGCCAGCTGCTGGTCCTACACCAACGCCGCGGTGACCATCGGGTACGGCGGCTGCAACGTCGTGGCGGGCTGGGAGCGGTGGCGGCTCGGCGTGAAGTGCACGACCAGGAGCGCCAACTACTACAGCGCATGGCAGTACGCCTCGCTCACGAAGAGCTACCTGTGCCCTTCCGGGGGCAGGGTGAGCAACGTCTGGACCGACAGCCAGTCCTGATCCTCCCGGCCGGCGGGCACGCCGGCCCTCGGCGCGGCGCCGATCGGCGTCCCCCCGAGTCCGCGACCGCGGGGCGGGAGAGGTGTGACCGCTGTGAGAACGGAGGAATCCCGCGCCGGAGGCGGCCGGGGTCGCGGAGCGCCGGAGTTCCTCCACGGTGAAATTGAACCATCGATAATGAGAATATATATCGCCATACATAAAAATATGGACCGGTGATGTCTCCCGCAGTCCCGCTCCGCGAACCACCCGGTTTCGGCCGGGAATCCCTGTCTTCTCAGGGCAGGTGAGGACGTCAAAGATAGAGACCGATGCCCTCCGGGGCGGTGGAGCCGTGGGTCACCCCCTCGCGCAGGGCGAACAGCTCGGCGAGAGTGGCCCCGGACGCCGGAACACCCTCGGAGGTGCCGAGCCAGCGGGACGCCTCGTCGTGGGGGAGGGCGCCCACCTCGACCTGGGCGAGGCAGCGGCCCGGACGGACCACCGCGGGGTGGAGGCGGGCCAGGTCCTCGTTGGTGGTGATGGCCACCAGCACGTCACGCCCCTGGCCGAGCAGTCCGTCGGTCAGGTTGAGCAGCCGGGACAGCCCCTGCCCCGTCACCTCCTTGGCGCCGGACCTGATCAGCTCGTCGCAGTCCTCCAGCACGAGCAGCCGCCACTTCCCGCCCTTGCCGTCTCCTTCGTGGCCCTCGTCGGTGTCGAAGCCGACCGCGACATCCATCAGGTATCCCGGTGAGTCGAACAGCCTCTCCGGATCGAGCACGCAGTCCACCTGGCACCACGACCGCCACTCACGGGCGAGTGCGCGCAGCAGTGTGGTCTTGCCGGTGCCCGGCGGGCCGTGCAGGAGGATCAGGCGGCCGTGTACGTCGGCCGGGGTGACCGACATCAGCCGGGAGAGCGAGTCGTTCAGGGAACGGGCGTAGTTTCCGGAGATCCGCGCCCACGGGGAGGCGGTGATGGGCTTGTCGGAACGCCGGGGGCTCTGCGGACCGTGCCACCAGAAACCCATCTCGACGTGGTCGCTCTCGGGGACGGGCTCCACCGCGTCCTTGACGGTCTCCTCGATCACCGCGCGGGCCAGTTCGTCGTCGACCGCCGTCACGCCGACCGTGGCGGAGCGGTTGCGGTAGCGGATCACGCGCAGCGTCCAGCCCTCCCCGCACACCAGCCGCGACTCCCGGCCGTTCTCCTCCCGTGCCGCCCGGACCAGCGTCCCGCCGGCGGGGGTGAGCGTGGCCTCGCGGCGGACCCGCTCCAGCTCCGTGACGCGCGACCACGGCTGCGCGCCCGTGACGAACGGCGACAGGGCGAGCGCGTCGATCACGTCCATCGCCGAGTCGGAGTCGTCGAGCCAGAGCGCCGTCGGCAGTCTCGCCGGGAGCGGCTCCGGCGAGAAGTGGACCTCCCTGAGTGTGGACATGACGGCAATGATCCCCTTTGCCGGTACGGAGGTCGAAGGGTTTTCCCCGGGGCGTGGCGGCCGGAGAACTCCGCCCGTGCCGTCTGCGCCGGCGTTCCGCCGCCGGCGGGGGGCGTGGCCTGGCGGCGGACGGTCAGCCCCTGGACAGATCGCCGTCGTAGGAGACGAGCCCCAGGCCGTCGATCCAGTGATAGGCGAGGACGGCACCTCTGCGGGTGAGGGTCAGCGTGCCCGGGACGCAGTTGAGCGGGTCGTCCGGCCGCAGCTCGAAGTCGAGTGTCCCGGCGCCGGCCTTGGCGAGGTCGAGGGCGGCGGTGCAGCCGGAGGTCGGCTCCTCCCACGTGCCCGAGCTCTTTCCGGCGATGAGGTCGATCTTCACGTCGTGTTCCCGGAAACTGCCGTACGAGATGCTGGGCTTGATGTGTCCCGACCAGGTTCCGGCGAAGGAGGCGGGGATCTTCCCCGCGCCCCCGGGCCGCCGGGATGCGGTCGTCCCCGCCGGGGTGGGCTCACCGGTGTCGACGACGTCACCGGGGTCGGCGACGCCGTCGGTGTCGCCGCTACCGTCGGTGTCGGCGCCGCCGTCGGGGGAGGGGGAGGGGGAGGCCGTACCGGCCGGGGGCAGGGCGGGGCCGGTCGGGGGGCGGGAGGAGGGGCCGCTGGAGGAGGGGGAGGCCGTGTGGTCGCCGAGTAGGAACCAGCCGGCGACGCCTCCGGCGATCACCAGCGACACCGCGACGAGGACCGCGCCGCCGACGGCGCCCCGGGACCGCCGGGACGGCCGGGTGCCGAGACCCGCCGCGCCCGTGCCGCCCCTGCCGTCCGTGTCGCCTGTGTCGCCTGTGCCGTTCGTGTCGCCGGTGCCGGTGCCGGTGCCGTGCGGGGGTGCGGTGCCCGGGGCCGCGATCCGGGTGCCGATCCTGGCCAGGTCCTCGGTGGAGGCCGCGCCCCGGGTGTCCGGGTCCACCAGACCGACCATCAGGGAGCGGGCCGTCGGCCGCCGGGTGGGGTCCTTGTCCAGGCAGGAGCCGATCAGGCCGGCGAACCTGGGCGGCAGGACCGACAGGTCGGGGTGGGCGTGCAGGATCCGGTGCAGTACGGCGGGCAGGGTGTCGGCCCCGAACGGCGATCGGCCGCTCGCCGCGCAGAGCATGGTGGCCGCCCAGGCGAACACGTCGGAGGCGGCCGAGGCCGGGGCCCCGCCGATCTGCTCTGGGGCCAGGTAGGCGGGGGTGCCGACGATGCCGGAGGTCATCGTGGCCGCGCCTTCCGCCCTGGCGATGCCGAAGTCCACGACGCGGGGACCGTCCGGGCCGAGCAGCACGTTGGCGGGCTTGAAGTCCCGGTGCACGACCCCCGCCGCGTGGATGGCCGCCAGGGCGGTGGCCGTGCCGATCACCAGGCGCTCCAGCTCGCCGCCCCGCAGCGGCCCGCGCTCCTTGATCCGCTGCTGCAGGGACGGCCCGTCCACGAACTCGCTCACCACGTACGGCCGGGGCCCGTCGACCGAGGCCGCCAGCACGCGGGCCGTGCAGAAGGGGGCGACGCTCTCCAGGGCCGACAGCTCGCGCGCCAGCCGCGTCCGCGTCTCGGGGTCGCCGCGGAGCAGCAGCTTGAGGGCGACCGGCTCGCCGTCCGGCGGGTAGGCGAGGTAGACCACGCCCTGGCCGCCCTCGCCGAGCCTTCCCGCCAGCCGGTATGCCCCGAGGCTGGGCGGATCTTCGGAAGTCAGGGGGGCGGCCATGCGGGCAAGGCTACCGACACCATCACGTCATGGGCATATCTCTTATGTACGTATAAGACCGCACGTACAGGCCCGGTACCTGAGTTTTATCGGCATATCTTGAGATATGCGGACGATCGACTGGGTTGACGGAGCCGTCGAGCTCGTGGACCAGACAGAGCTGCCCGGCAGGTTCCTCGTGCTCCGGATCGACACGGTGGACGGGCTCGTCGACGCCGTCCGGCGGCTGGCCGTACGGGGGGCTCCCGCCCTGGGCGTCGCCGGGGCCATGGGAGTGGCGCTCGCGACGCGGGGCGAACCCGATCCGGTCGCCGCCGCGGCCCGGCTGCGGGCGGCCAGGCCCACAGCGGTCAACCTCGCCTGGGGCGTCGACGAGGCGCTCAGCTGCCTGGGCGGCGGATTCGGCGCGGTTCTCGGCCGGGCGCTGCGGATCCGGGACGAGGACATCGCGGCCTGCCGGGCGATGGGGGAACGGGGCGCCGGCCTGGTGCGCGAGCTCACCGGGCGCGACCGGGTGCGGATCATGACCGTCTGCAACACCGGAGGTCTCGCCGCCGTGGAGCGCGGTACCGCCCTCGGCGTGGTGCGGACCCTGCACGAACGGGGACAGCTGACCGAGACACTGGTCCTGGAGACCCGGCCGCTCCTCCAGGGCGCCCGGCTGACGGCCTGGGAGCTCGATCGGCTGGGCGCGCCGTACCGCCTGGTCGCCGACTCCGCCGGACCGGCCCTGCTGGCCAGGGGATACGCCGACGCGGTGCTGATCGGCGCGGACCGGATCGCCGCCGACGGCGACACGGCCAACAAGATCGGCTCTTACGCCCTGGCCCTCGGCGCCCGTCGCGCGGGCGTGCCGTTCGTCGTCGTCGCCCCGGAGAGCACCGTGGACCCGGCCACCCCCACCGGGGCCGGAATCGAGATCGAGGAGCGCGACCCCGATGAGGTGCTCTCGGTGCGCGGGGTACGGCTGGCACCCGAGGGGGCCCGCGCCCTGAACCCGGCCTTCGACGTCACCCCGCACGACCTGGTCACCGCCATCGTCACCGAACGCCGGGTGATCCGGCCCGGCATGGGGGAACGCCCCTGAGACCTCCGGGGAGCGTTCGAAGGCCCGTGCGGGGGCGCCCGTGGTTCCGGGCGGCGGGCCGGAGCCCGGCGGGAGGCCGGGGAGGACGCCCGGGAAAGAGCGGACGGAGGCCTTCGAGGGCCGGACGGAGCCGGGAAAGAGGTTTGGCCGGTCGGCTCCGGGGAAAAGGACGCCCGTCCCGATACCGGCCATCCCAGGAAACTCGCGGCGCGCCGGGATACTGGTAGATCGTTTGGCGAGCCGCATCGTATGGTGATAGACGAGCTTTACGCTCTGGTTAGCATTCGTTACCCAAACCGTGGAGAAGTCTCGTGGCCATTGATCTCGTTACCCGTCGCGAGTGGGGTGCCCGGGAACCGCGTGGTTCCTACGGCCGGCTCACCTCCACCCGGGGAGCCAAGGTCCACTACACCGGCGGTCAGGTCAGCCCGGACATCGTCAGCGACCACGCCAAATGCGTCGCCATGATGAAGGCCATCCAGAAGTACCACATGGACGGCAACGGCTGGATGGACATCGGCTACTCGATGGTGGCCTGCCCGCACCGCAAGGTCTTCGAGGGCCGGGGCCCCGGCAGGCTGCCGGCCGCCAACGGCGCCGGGCTCAACAGCGACCACTACGCCGTGCTCGGCCTGGTCGGCTCCTCCGGGCTGATCCAGCCGAACGACGCCATGCTGCACGCCATCCTCGACGCCGTCGAGTATCTCCGTGCCAAGGGCGGCGCCGGCACGGAGATCAAGGGGCACCGCGACGGCTACTCCACCGACTGCCCCGGCGGCCCGCTGTACGCCTGGGTGAAGAAGGGCGCCCCCCGTCCCGGCGGCACCCCCACCACCCCGACCGCCCCGGCCCCGGTCTTCCCCGGCCGTGTCCTGAGGTATCCGCCGATCATGAAGGGTGAGGACGTCCGCACCTGGCAGGGGCAGATGAGGAAGCGCGGCTGGAAGCTCGACGTCGACGGCCTGTACGGCGAGGGCTCCCGTGAGGTCTGCCGCGCCTTCCAGCGGGAGAAGGGGCTGTCGGTCACCGGCACCGTGGACCGCGCCACCTGGGAAGCCGCCTGGAAGAAACCCGTCACCTGACCCTCGTCCGATCGCGAAGGCGCGGCCGGAGACTCCCGCGGTCCCGCGGCACCGCCACGCGGACGCGGGTCCCGCGCCCCCGACACCCGACCCCGGAATAACGTTCTGCGGCGGGGCCCCTTACTATCCGGTTCATGACGGTGCCATCTCAGGGACTTCGACCACCCGCTGACTTCCCGCCGACCACGCGGGAGCGGTGGCGTGAGCTGGCCCTCGGTGTCCTGCGGAAGTCCGGGATCGAGGCCGCCTCTCCTGAAGAGGCCCTGGCCTCCACGACCTATGACGGCGTGACCGTCGCGCCGCTCTACGACGCCTCCGATCTTCCCGGCGACCCCGGGCTGCCGGGGGCCGCTCCCTACGTCCGGGGCGCCCGTCCGGAGGGCGGGGGCTGGGACGTCAGGCAGCGGCACGAGGTGGCCGACCCCGAGGCGGTCCTCGCCGACCTGGAGAACGGTGTCACCTCGCTCTGGCTCGCCCTGGAACCCGAGGACCTGCCCCGCGTCCTCGACCGGGTCTACCTGGAGCTGATCTCGGTCACGCTGGACGCGGGTCCGCGCACCCGCGAGGCGGCCGAGGCGCTGTTCGCGGTGGCCGAGGCGAAGGAGGCGGCGGAGCGGGGGACCGGGCGGCTCGCCGGCAACCTGGGCGCCGACCCGCTGCGCGACGTGGAGACCGCGGTCGAGCTGGCCGGGCGATGTGTGGCGGGGTTCCCCGGCCTCAGGGCGATCGTGGTGGACGGCACGCCATATCACGACGCGGGCGGAAGCGACGCCGAAGAGCTCGGCTGCTCCGTCGCCGCCGGGGTCGCGGCCCTGCGGACGCTGACCGGGGCCGGGCTCACCGCCGAGGAGGCGTTCGGCCAGCTGGAGTTCCGTTACGCCGCCACCGCCGACCAGTTCCTCACCGTCGCCAAACTCCGCGCCGCGCGCCGGCTCTGGGCGCGCGTCGCCGAGGTGTGCGGGGCGGGGGCCGGGGCGGGGCAGCGGCAGCACGCGGTGACCGGCTCGGCCATGATGACCGCCCGCGACCCCTGGGTGAACATGCTCCGCACCACTCTGGCCTGCTTCGCCGCCGGGGTCGGCGGGGCCGACGCGGTGACCGTGCAGCCGTTCGACGCCTGCCTGGGACTGCCAGACGCCTTCGCCCGCCGGATCGCGCGCAACACCCACTCGCTGCTCGTCGAGGAGGCGGGGGTGGCCCGGGTGATCGACCCGGCCGGCGGATCCTGGTACGTCGAGCGGCTCACCGAGGACCTGGCGGGCGCGGCCTGGGAGTGGTTCCAGGAGATCGAGCGCGCGGGAGGAATGGCCGCGGCCCTGGAGAGCGGGCTCGTCGAGGCCCGGCTCGCCGCCACCTGGCGGCGGCGGGCGGACAACATCGCCCACCGTCGCGACCCGATCACCGGCGTGAGCGAGTTCCCCAACCTCACCGAGCGGCTCCCCGTCCGCGCCCCCCGGCCGGTCAGGGCCACGGGGGTGCGATACGCCCAGGACTTCGAGGAGCTGCGCGACCTGGCCGACGCCCAGGAGGTCCGGCCCGCTGTGTTCCTGGCGGTCATCGGCCCGCCGTCCGCCCACACGGCCAGGGCGTCGTTCGCGGCCAACCTGTTCCAGGCGGGGGGCATCGCCACCCTCACCTCCGGCGCCACCGTCGACCCCGCCCTGATCGCCGCGGCGTTCAACGCCGGCGGCGCGCGGGTCGCCTGCCTGTGCTCCAGCGACCGGCTGTACGGCGAGCACGCCGAGGCCGTGGCCGCCGCGCTGCGCGCCGCGGGTGCGAGAAGGATCTGGCTGGCGGGTAAGGGCAGGTACGCGGGCGTGGACGCCAACCTCTACGCCGGGTGCGACGCGCTCGGCGTGCTCCGCACGACCTTCGACGACCTGGAGGTGACCGGATGATCCCCGACTTCTCCGGAATCGGGCTGAGGACCGAGCCCTCGGCGCCGGATCCGGCGGGCTGGGCGCGGGCCGTGCGGGCGGCCACCGGCAGGACCCCGGACGAGCTGGTGTTCCAGACGCCCGAGGGCATCGACGTCAAACCGCTCTACACGGCCGAGGACCTGGCCGGACTCGACTTTCTGAACACCTATCCGGGGGCCGCGCCGTATCTGCGCGGGCCGTACCCGACCATGTACGTCAACCAGCCGTGGACCATCCGGCAGTACGCCGGGTTCTCCACCGCCGAGGAGTCCAACGCCTTCTACCGGCGTAACCTGGCCGCCGGGCAGAAGGGCCTGTCGGTCGCCTTCGACCTGGCCACCCACCGAGGCTACGACTCCGACCACCCGCGCGTGGCCGGGGACGTCGGCATGGCCGGGGTGGCCATCGACTCCATCTACGACATGCGGCAGCTCTTCGACGGGATCCCCCTCGACCGGATGAGCGTGTCGATGACCATGAACGGCGCGGTGCTCCCGGTGCTCGCGCTCTACATCGTGGCGGCCGAGGAGCAGGGGGTGGCGCCCGAGCAGCTCGCCGGCACCATCCAGAACGACATCCTCAAGGAGTTCATGGTCCGCAACACCTATATCTATCCGCCGGGCCCCTCAATGCGGATCATCTCCGACATCTTCTCCTACGCCAGTGAGAGGATGCCCAAGTTCAACTCGATCTCGATCTCCGGGTACCACATCCAGGAGGCCGGGGCCACCTGCGACCTGGAGCTGGCCTACACCCTCGCCGACGGGGTGGAGTATCTCCGGGCGGGCGTCGGGGCGGGCCTGGACATCGACGCCTTCGCGCCGAGGCTGTCGTTCTTCTGGTGCATCGGCATGAACTTCTTCATGGAGGTCGCCAAGCTGCGGGCCGCCCGGCTGCTCTGGGCGCGGCTGGTCTCCGGGTTCGAGGCGCGCGACCCCAAGTCGCTGTCGCTGCGGACCCACTCGCAGACCTCCGGCTGGTCGCTCACCGCCCAGGACGTCTTCAACAACGTCGTGCGCACCTGCGTCGAGGCGATGGCGGCGACCCAGGGCCACACCCAGTCACTGCACACCAACGCACTCGACGAGGCGCTGGCCCTGCCCACCGACTTCTCCGCGCGGATCGCCCGCAACACCCAGCTGCTGCTCCAGCAGGAATCCGGCACCTGCCGGGTGATCGACCCCTGGGGCGGCTCCTACTACGTGGAGCGGCTCACCCACGAGCTGGCGCGCCGGGCGTGGGAGCACATCGAGGAGGTCGAGGCCGCGGGGGGGATGGCCAGGGCGATCGACCAGGGGCTGCCGAAGCTCCGCATCGAGGAGGCCGCCGCCCGTGCCCAGGCGCGCATCGACTCGGGGCGTCAGCCGGTCATCGGTGTCAACAAGTACCGGTCCGACGCCGACGAGGCCATCGACGTGCTCAAGGTCGACAACACCTCGGTCCGCGCGCAGCAGCTCGACAAGCTCCGCCGCCTGCGCGAGGAGCGGGACGCCGGCCGGGTGAACCAGGCGCTGGAGGCGCTCACCAAGGGAGCGGCGGGCGACGGCAACCTGCTCGCGCTCTCCATCGAGGCCGCGCGGGCCAAGGCGACGGTGGGGGAGATCTCCGAGGCGCTGGAGCGGGTGTTCGGCCGGCACGCCGGCCAGATCCGCACCATATCCGGCGTCTACCGTGAGGAGGTGGGATCCGGCGTGGACGAGATCCGCGCGGCGTGCGCCGAGTTCGAGCGCCTGGAGGGCCGCCGTCCCCGCATCCTGGTGGCCAAGATGGGGCAGGACGGTCACGACCGGGGGCAGAAGGTGATCGCAACGGCCTTCGCCGACCTCGGGTTCGACGTGGACGTCGGCCCGCTCTTCCAGACGCCCGAGGAGGTCGCCCGTCAGGCGGTCGAGGCCGACGTGCACGTGGTAGGGGTCTCCTCGCTGGCGGCCGGGCATCTGACGCTGGTTCCCGCTCTCCGTGAGGCGCTCGCCGGGCTCGGCGCGGACGACGTCGTGGTCGTGGTCGGCGGCGTCATCCCGCCGGGCGACTTCGACGAGCTGCGCGCCGCCGGGGCCTCGGCCATCTTCCCGCCGGGCACCGTGATCGCCGACGCCGCCCGGGAACTGGTCGCCGATCTTCTTGTCCGGCTGGGCCATGCCGCGGACGCTTGAGGACTACGTCCAGGGGGTGAAGGGGGGTTCCCGGCTCTGGATCGCCCGGGCGATCACGCTGGTGGAGTCCTCCAGGGCCGACCATCGGGACCTGGCGCAACGGCTGCTGGTGGAGCTGACGCCGCTGGCCGGCAGGGCGCGCAGGGTGGGCGTCACGGGTGTGCCCGGGGTCGGCAAGTCCACGTTCATCGACGCGCTCGGCGTGCGTCTGACCGGGGACGGCCACCGGGTGGCCGTGCTCGCCGTCGATCCGTCGTCGACCAGGACGGGCGGCAGCGTTCTGGGGGACAAGACCAGGATGTCCCGTCTGGCCGCCGACCCGCACGCCTTCATCCGCCCCTCGCCCACCTCGGGCACCCTCGGCGGGGTGGCGAAGGCGACCCGCGAGGCGATGGTCGTGGTGGAGGCGGCGGGGTACGACGTCGTGCTCGTGGAGACCGTCGGCGTCGGCCAGTCCGAGACCGCCGTGGCCGACATGGTGGACACCTTCCTGCTGCTCGCCCTGGCGAGGACCGGCGACCAGCTTCAGGGCATCAAGAAGGGGGTGCTGGAGCTCGCCGACGTGATCGCGGTCAACAAGGCCGACGGCCCCCACGAGATGGACGCCAGGAGGGCGGCAAGGGAGCTGGCGGGGGCGCTGAGGTTGCTCCGCTCGGAGCGCGCGGTGCCGGTCCTGACGTGCAGCGGGTACGAGGGTACCGGACTGGAGGAGCTCTGGCGCCAGGTCGTCGCGCACCAGGACGCCATGGCGGCCTCCGGTGAGCTCGCCGCCCGCCGCCGTCGCCGTCAGGTCGGCTGGACCTGGTCCCTGGTGACCGACCGCCTGCTGACCATGCTCCGCGAGCATCCGGAGGTCGCCTCCATCACCGCCGAGGTCGAACATGAGGTCCAGACCGGGGCTCTGACCCCCTCCCTCGCCGCCGACCGGCTCCTGGAGGCGTTCGGGCACTGAGGCGCCGGTCTCGGGGAGGGTCCGGGACGGGTGCGCGTCGTCGCGGTTCGGGGCGGGTGGCCGGGGTGGGGGGCGCTCCGGAGGTGACCCGCGCGCCGGGGACCGGTCCGTCACCGCCCGCCGCCCCGGTGGGCCCGTCGGCGGCCGTGCGCCCGTCATCGCCGTGCGTGACCGAGATGGGGCTCGCTGACGGATTTGGTTCATGTTACGCGAATATTTGCCCCATAAAGCAAGTCATTCTAGTCATATGGAAAATATTATCGGGTTGTGACCTTGATCGCCTCCTGTGGATCATGTGATACTTCGCCCAAAGGGTTACGAAAGTCGTACAAAAGCACTCTTTGGATACGTGAGTGTGAGAAGGCGCATGGCGAGGCGCGGAAGGGTTGTCAAGGGGCTGCCGGTCGACCGGCCCTGACCGTTTTCGCGTGGGAACAGGCCACACCGGAGTGGCCGAATCCCGGAATGCGCCTCACCGCCCTGGCTCCGCCATGGGCGGTGTTCACGCTGCGTAGGTTCGCGTCGCGCGAGGTGGGAGAGCAAAGTAATGTCGATCGGTGCGGCTGCTGGAGCGTTCCGGCGCAGCAGAACAATCCCTGTCCATCGTGTCCTGCCGAGGTTCGTGAAAGATCCGGTGAACGCCCTCGCCGAGATCGGAAGGCAGGCGGGGGGCGAGGTCGTCCGCCTGGATCTGGGGCTCTTCCGCCCCTACCTGGTGACCCACCCCGACCACGTACAGCAGGTGCTCAAGTCCGACTGGACGAACTACCGGCGCGAAGGCATGTTCTGGCGGCCCCTGCGGCGCATCCTGGGCGCCAGCATCCTCGGCGAGGGAAAGCCCTGGGAGTCCAGCAGAGAGGTGCTGCAACCCCTGTTCACCAGGCGCTACATCTCCTCGATCGCCGAGGAGATGGCCAAGACCATCACCCTGCGCATCCAGGAGCTGGACCGCTACGCCCTGTCGGGGCGGCTCATCGACGCGGCCGAGGAGATGGCCGGGATCGTGAACCAGGCCGTCATCCGCGTGCTGTTCGGCGACCGGATCACCCGGGCGGACGGCGAGCGCCTCGCGCCCGCTTACGACACCGCCGCCACCTCGATCAACTTCCGGTTGCTCATGCCGTTCATGCCCTACTCCGTCCGGGTGCCCGGAGACCGGGCGTTCATGAAGGCCGTCGAGACCGTCGACGACGTGCTGTTCCCCGTCATCAGGAAGGCGCGGGCCGACCGCAGTGACAGCCTCGACGTCATCTCCGCCCTCTGCCGAGCCCGGGGAGAGGACGGCGCGGAGATCGGCGACCGGCAGATCCGCGACGACCTGGTCAGCGTCTACGGCGCGGCCTCGGAGTCCACGGCCATGACCCTGACCTGGCTGTGGCCGCTGCTGGACGCCCATCCACAGGTGGCGGAGCGGCTCTACGAGGAGATCGACCGCGTGGTCGGCACGGGGCCGGCCGTACCGGCGCACGTCCCCGAACTGCGCTACACCCGGATGGTCCTGCAGGAGTTGCTGCGGCTCTACCCGGCCGGCTGGATCTTCCCCCGGATGGCCACCAGGACCGCCGAGATCGGCGGAACGCGGGTCAAGGCGGGCGCGCAGGTGCTGATCAGCCCATACGCCACCCACCGGCTGGACGGGTTCTGGGAGCGCCCGCTGGAGTTCGACCCGGAGCGTTTCGCGCCCGAGGGGCAGGAGCGCAGGCACAAGTACTCCTACTTCCCCTTCGGCGGCGGACCGCACCAGTGTCTCGGCCAGCACCTGTTCTACGTGGAGGCGCCGCTCCTGGTCGCCGCCATCCTGAGCCGGTTCCGCCCGACGCTCGCCACCGCGGGGCCGTTCACGCCGTCTCCCGCCGCCTCGCTGAGGCCCAGGGAGAAGATCGCGCTCAAGCTCGTCCCGGTCCGCCGCGCCATGGGAGAGGCACTGTGACGGCCCCCTGCGACCTCGCCTCCTCCGACCTCGCCCCCTGCGACCTCGCCTCTGCGGCCACCGCCGCGGAGTGCGGGGCGGTCTGCGCCGTGGCCGGACAGTCCCAGCGCGGCATGCGCGAATGGGCGGCGGCCTACCCCGAGCTGTTCGCGGCCAAGCCGTTCGACCCGGCCCTCTACAGCACGCTCTCGCTGGCCATGGCGTTCAGCGGGCCCTGGTTCACCGCCGAGCAGTTGCGGATGGCCAACAAGGCCACCCTGTGGGCGTTCGGGCTGGACTGGCTGGTCGACTACGTCGTGACCTGCCCACAGGAGGTGGACGACCTCGCGCGGCGGTGCCTGGAGGTGGCCGGTGGCGCCCCGCCGCTCCCAGGCGACGATCTCACCCGCATGCTGGCCGACATTCGCGACGAGCTCGCCGCCTCCCCCGCCTTCCCGGTGCTCGGGCCGGTCTGGCGCGAGGAGCTCCGGCGGATGCTGGCCGCGATGCTGGAGGAGTGGCGCTGGAAGACCGCCAAGGTCCGCCCGACGTTCGAGGAGTACCTCGGCAACGCCGACAACCTCGGCTTCTCCTTCGTCTTCGCCGCCCACCGGCTGCACACCGCCGGTCCGGACGTCACCGCCGGTCCTGATCCGATCACCGAGGCCGGCCGGGCGGTGCAGCGGGTGATCCGGCTCCTCAACGACCTGGGCACCTACGAACGGGACGTGACCTGGGGAGACCTCAACGCCCTGCTGCTCGGCCCCACCCGCCCCGAGGTCGAGCGGCACGTCGCCGAGCTCGCCGTCCGGAGCCGGGAGCTGATCGCCCCACTCCGGGCGGACCACCCGGAGGTGGCCGGCTACCTCGAACGGCAGATGGACTTCTGCGCCGGTTTCTATCGGTTCGGTGACTACTGGGGCACCCTGTGAGCATCGACGACCTCCTCCGGTCCGATACGGTGCCGCGGGTCACGGGTACGGCACGGCGGGCGGTTCTCCCGGAGATCGACGTGATCGCCGAGGCCCGTGAGCTGGTCGAGGGTCTGCTGGCCGAGCCGTGGGGTCAGGTCTCGGCCTCGCCGTACGAGACCGGGCGGCTGGTGAGCCTGACCCCGTGGCTGGCCGGTCACGCCCGGCGCGTCGGGTTCCTGCTGGCCGCCCAGCGGCCGGACGGCGGCTGGGGAGCCCCCGGCGGATACGCCCTGGTTCCCACCCTCAGCGCGACCGAGGCGCTCCTCGCGGAGACGCGGCGCGAGCCCCCCGGCCACGGGGGCGGTCTCGCGGCCGTGGGGGCGCGGCGGGGGCTGGGGGCGCTGCGCCGCTGGCGGGGCGGGCCGGTCTCGCGTGACCTGCCCGACATGCCGGCGATCGAGCTCATCGTGCCGGCCCTGACGGCCATGATCAACAACCATCTGGAGGCGCTGGGGGAGAGAAGGCCGCTGGAACCTCCGGCGGGCATGGACGGCGCGAAGCTGTCGATGATCCGGGCACGGCTGGCCTCGGGCGCGACGGTCCCGCGCAAACTGCTGCACGCGCTGGAGGTGGCGGGTGAGACGGCGGCCGGGGCCGCCGGGGTCACGCCGTGCCCGATCGAGGACTTCGGGGCGCTCCCCGAGGTCCCGCCCGCGAGGTCGGACGGAGATCCGCCGGGCGGCACGGAGCCGGGCGGGGCGCAGGCGGCAGGGGAGCCGGGCGGGGCCCGTGCGCCGACGGCCGCCGCGGTCGGAGCGTCACCCGCGGCCGGGGCCGCGTGGCTCGGTGAGGCGGGGGCGTTCGACGGGAGCTCCCCGGTGCGGCGTTACCTGGAGGCGGTGGTGAACCGGTCCGGTGGCCCGGTGCCCTGCGCCATCCCCGTCACCGTGTTCGAACGCGGCTGGACGCTGAGCTGGCTGCGGCGCGCGGGCATCCCGGTGACCGTACCCGGCGAGTTGGTGGAGAGCCTGGAACGCGCGATCGGCCCGGGCGGCACCGCGGCGGGGGCGGGCCTGCCACCGGACTCCGACACCACCTCCGTCGGGCTGTACGCCCTTGCGCTGCTGGGCGTGCCCCGCGAGCCCGGCTGCCTCTGGGCGTACGAGGTGGACACCCATTTCTGCACCTGGCAGGGGGAGGAGGGAGCCTCGCCGACGGTCAACGCGCACGTGCTCGACGCCTTCGGCGAGCACCTGCGCCGCACCGCCGGCCCATCCGGTGACACCGGGCGTTACGCCATCGCCGTGGGCAAGCTGTCGGCGTGGCTGCGCGGCTGCCAGCGGGCCGACGGGAGCTGGATGGACCGGTGGCACGCCTCGCCCTACTACGCTACGGCCTGCTGCGCGCTCGCTCTGGAGGACTACGGCGGCGAGGGGGCGGCGGGCGCCGTGCGCGGAGCCGTTCGGTGGCTGCTGGACACCCAGCGCGAGGACGGATCCTGGGGGCGGTGGGCGGGGACGGCGGAGGAGACCGCCTACGCCCTGCAGACCCTGCTGCTGACGGATCCGTCCGCCCGGCCGGGGCCGGCGGACGGCCCCGCCCCGCCGGGACCGGTCCCGGCGGATTCGGTGGGCGGGGAGCGCCGCGCGCGGGCGGTGGAGCGAGGGTATCGCAGCCTGCTGGACTCGGTCACCGAGCGTGGCGCGCCGATCGACGCTCCGGCACTCTGGCACGACAAGGACCTGTATGTGCCCGGAGCGATCGTCAGGGCGGCGATCCTGGGAGCGCTCCATCTGGCGCGGCGCGCACTGTCCCTCCCGGCACCCGTCGCGCCGTCCTCCACACTGTCCGTCATGCCCCCCGGCGTGCCGTACCCGCTGGCAGGGGCTCCTGCGGAGGGGTGGGGCCGCGACTCGCGATAACGGAGAGTGACTGAAATATGTCACAGAATTTTGGTCGGAGAAAAGGACAGACCGCCCCATCTGGTCAATCTTGCCTTGAGTGTATTTGGGGAGATTGCTAGGGTTCTGCGGGTGCGTTGCTGGATGCCGCCAACGGTGCGATGTGGCGTTGATTTGTTCACACACATTGATTGCCGTGAAAAGTAATGTGACTTTCTTTCACTTTCACCAGGATGGGTGCTATGCGCTTGCGCAACGCGCGTTTGCGGACCAAGGTCACGGCACTGCTGGTGTCACTTATCGCGCTCTGGGCCTTCACCGCGTGGGTGACGGTCCGTGAGGGCGTCAACATGCTCGGCGTGGCCAAGCTCGACTCGGGCGTGGCGGAACCGAGCGAGCGGCTGCTGGTCGAGCTGCAGTCCGAGCGGCGGCTCAGCCTGATCTACCTGGCCGAGCCCCGCTCCACCCGTCAGCAGCGCGAGTCGCTGAGCGCGCAGCGTAAGCGGACCGAGGCGGCCGGAGCCAACTTCCGGAAGCTCGCGAGCGGTGGTGACGTGCGGTGGCTGGGAGGCGCGGCCCTCAACCGCCGGATCGGCGAAACGTTCCAGAAACTGAACGGCCTCGGCGGCGGCCGTAAGGCCATCGACGCCGGGACGTTGGACCGGATCCGGGCCGCCGATTTGTTCACCGACGTCATCGAGTCCCTGTACCGCATCTACGACTCCATGGCGACGCTGGATGACGTGGCGATCGCCAAGGACACCCGTACGGTCATCGAGCTGAGCCGGGCCAGAGAGGTCCTCGCCCAGGAGGACGCCCTGGCGGCCGGCGCCCTGACGGCCGGCCGCTTCACCGACGCCGAGCGCGCCCTGTTCGCACAGATCGTCGGAACCCGGCGGTTCATCCTCCAGGAGGCCGTGGCCGAGCTGCCCGCGGCCGACCGGGAGCTCTGCCAGCGGCTGATCGAGAGCGAGGCGTTCGCCCGCATGCGCGGCATGGAGGAACAGCTCATGCGGGGCGCCCCGGCCGCTCCCGCGGGGACCGCCAACCCCACCAGCCCGGTCAACCCCACCAGCTCGACCACCCCCGCCAACCCGATCACCTCCGCCAGCCCGGCGACCCCGGTCGGCCCGGCCGAGTCCGTCGACGCCCGGCAGTGGACCTCCGCCTCCCAGCCCGTGCTGACGAAGCTGATGGAGGTGGTGCTCTCCGCGGGAGACGGGATCGTCGAGCGGGCCACCCCGGTCGCGGTCGGCGTCATCGTACGGCTCTCGCTGGCCGGTGGTCTAGGGCTGCTGGCCGTCATCGCCTCGATCGTCCTGTCCATCACCACCGCGCGGGCCCTGGTCCAGCAGCTCGACAAGCTGCGCGTCGCGGCATGGGACCTCGCCAACGAGCGACTGCCCTCGGTGGTGGACCGGATCGGTCACGGGCAGGAGGTGGACGTCGCGGCCGAGGCGCCGCCGCTGGAGTTCGGCAACGACCAGATCGGTCACGTCGGCCAGGCGTTCAACGCCGTGCAGCAGACCGCCATCAAGGTCGCGGTCGAGCAGGCTCAACTGCGGCGTGACATCGCCGACATCCTGCGCAATCTCGCCCGCCGTACCCAGTCGCTCGTCCACCGTCAGCTGAGTGTGCTGGACGTCATGGAGCGGCGTGAGAACGACCCGCAGGAACTCCGCGACCTGTTCCGGCTCGACCACCTGGCCACTCGGATGCGACGTTACGCGGAGAACCTCCTGGTGCTCTCCGGCGCGGCACCCGGTCGCGCGTGGCGCGACTCGGTGCCGATGATCGACGTCGTCCGCGGCGCGCTGGCCGAGATCGAGGACTACACCCGGGTGGACGTGCTCCCCCTGGGAGACGTCGCGCTGGACGGCCGGGCGGTGAGCGACGTCATCCACCTGGTCGCCGAACTGGTCGAGAACGCCGCCTCCTTCTCCCCGCCCTACACCACGGTGCAGGTAAGCGGGTACGCCGTGGCCCACGGATATGCCCTGGAGGTCGAGGACCGGGGCCTGGGCATGAGCCCGGAGGACATCGCCGGGGCCAACGAGCGGATCGCCAACCCGCCCGAGCTCAAACTGGGGGGCAACGCCCGGCTGGGGCTGTACGTGGTCAGCCGGCTGGCGGAACGCCACGACATCCGGGTGACGTTCAAGGCCTCGCCGTACGGCGGCACGACGGTCGTCGTCCTGCTCCCGCAGGATCTGGTCGGCGAGCAGCGGGATTCCGAGGCCGAGGGGGGCGCGGCCGTGCCGCAGCCCCGAGCGGTGAACGCCGGCGTGATGGCCGGTGGGGCGCCCACGACCGGGACCCGCGATCGGGGGGCCGATCCGCTGGGTGTCACCGGTGTCAGATCGACCGGCAGGAAGGAGAAGGCCATCGACCAGTCCGTCCAGGCGATGTCGTCCGATGGGTGGGAGGCCGCGCTGGCCGCGGGCCGTCACGCGCCCGGCGGCGCTCCCGAGGCGCTCGGCGACCCCGGTCTCCCCAGGGTGTCCGGTGCTCCCGCCGCGCCGGGTGTCTCCGGCGGCGGGGACGGTCCCGGTGATCCCGTGGTCCCGCTCCCTCTCGTGCTGCCCCCGCCCGACACCAGTCACACGCCGGGGGGCCTCCCCCGCCGTATCCCGCAGACCCATCTCGCGACCCCGCTCCAGGAGGGGGACGCGCCCGCTCCCGAGCCCATCCCCGACGACGGCGACGACGACCGCTCACCCGAGGAGATCCGCGCGGCCATGGCCTCCTTCCAGGAGGGCACCCGCCGAGGTCGCTCCGACGCCGCCGACCTGCTCGACCAGGAGGGGAAACGTACCAACGGCCGCAGACCCCATATGTGACGCCAGTGATGATCTCGAATCGCGCGTGCCGGCCCGGCGCCGACGAGCCGCTAGAGGCCGCCGGCCGAACGCCCGCCGGCAGAAAGAGGACAACGAGTGGTGCAGGGAACAGGATCTTTCACCGATCTGGCCTGGTTGCTGGACGATCTGGTCGCCCGGGTGGAAGAGGCCGAGCACGGAATCGTCTTCTCCACCGACGGCCTGCTGTTGGCGGCGTCGGCGAGGTTCGACCGGGCCGACGCAGAACACCTGGCCGCCGTCGGCTCGGCGATCCAGAGCCTGGGCAGGGGGGTCAGCGATCGGGTCAGCGGCGGCGCGGTGCGCCAGACCATCATCGAGATGCGCTCCGCCTACCTGATCGTGAGCGCGGCGGGGCAGGGCGCCTGCCTGGCCGTGCTCTGCACGCAGGAGGCCGACGTCGGCCTGGTCGCCTACGAGATGGCCATGCTCGTCACCCGGGTCGGCCAGTACCTCATCTCGCCCCCCCGGGCCACGGACTCCGTCGTGAAGGACGACGTTCCGCGATGAACCCCTTCGAAGAGCGATCCGACACGCAGTGGGTGGGCGACGAGGCCGGGCCGATCGTCCGGCCGTACGTCCTCACCCGCGGCAGGACCGAACCGGCGCGCGGCAGGTTCGATCTCATCACCCTCGCGGTGACCGTCCGCTCCATCCCGTCCAAGGAGGCGGGCCTCGATCCCGAGTGTCTCGCCATCGTGAAGCTCTGCCGCCAGCCGCAGTCGGTGGCCGAGATCGCCGCGCACACGAACCTTCCGGCAGGCACCGTCCGTGTCCTGCTCAGCGACCTGCTCGAACAGGGGTTCATCGCTCTGCAGGAGCCCCATACGGAGACGGACATGCACGACGAGAGGCTGTACAGGGCGGTGCTCGATGGACTCCGTGCGCTCTAGCCGCGACGCCGGGCGGATCAAGCTGCCCAAGGCGATCAAGATCCTGGTCGCGGGCGGCTTCGGGGCCGGCAAGACCACCATGGTCGGCGCGGTCTCCGAGATCCAGCCGCTGCGCACCGAGGAGACGCTGACCGACAGGGGTGTCGGGGTCGACGACCTGTCCGGGGTGGAGGCCAAGCAGACCACCACGGTGGCGATGGACTTCGGACGCATCACCATCGGCGAGGCGTACCGGCTCTACCTTTTCGGAACCCCGGGGCAGGAGCGGTTCTGGTTCCTCTGGGACGAGCTGGCCCTGGGCGCGCTGGGTGCCGTCGTCCTCGCCGACACGCGCAGGCTGGCCGACTGTTTCCCCTCGCTGGACTACTTCGAGCGGCGCCAGACGCCCTTCATCGTCGCGGTCAACTGCTTCGACGGAGCCCGCCGCTACGACCTCGACGAGGTACGGCTCGGCCTGACCCTCCACCCGGACATTCCGATCGTGCTGTGCGACGCCCGGGAGCGGGAGTCGGGCAAGAGAGTGCTGATCGCCCTGGTCGAGCACGCGATGAAGGTGCGCCTCGGCACGTCGGCGACCACCGGAGAGACGGCGGCCCGCTGACGGAACGCCCGTCCGCCCGCCCGCGCGGTCGTCCCGCCCCGTCCCGTCTCGGTGACCGCCGCCTTTCGGCGGAGTGACGGCGGGGGCGGGAAGGGGACGCCCACCGGGTATCGGAGTATGCGACAGGACTAGGTTTCCGTGCGGGTACCCGGCGTTGCGAGGAGCGTGGGAAATGCGGTTGATGTCGCGGCTGGGCAGGATGGACCGGCGGCTCTTCGCCGCGGTGGCGGATGCGAGGCTCGCCGGTGTCGAGCGTCTCCTGCCCGCCCTGTCGCGGGCGGCGGACAACTCGCTGCTCTGGGCCGGGCTCGCCGCCGCGTGCGCGGTCAGCGGGCGGCGGCCCCTGCGCCGCGCCGCCACCAGGGGGCTGCTCGCGGTCAGCCTGGCCAGCCCGCTGGTGAACCTGGTCGGAAAACAGATCTTCCGCCGCTCCAGACCCTCGTCGGAGGGTCTCCCGCTGACGCGGCTGATCAAGGTGCCCTCGTCGGCGTCGTTCCCGTCCGGCCACTCGGCCTCGGCGGCGGCGTTCGCCACCGCCGTGGCCATGGAGGCGCCGCTCGCGGTGACCGCCCCCGTGACGCTGCTCGCCGCCGCGGTCTGCTTCTCCCGCGTCTACACCGGCGTGCACTACCCGGGCGACGTCCTCGCCGGAGCCACGGTCGGTGTCGCGACCGGCCTGCTCACCCGGCGGATCTGGCCTCGCGCCGCCGAGGCCGGGCAGGCCCGGGCCGCCGTCACCGCGCCCTCGGCCCGCTTCGACCCAGGTGGAGCCGGGGTGGTCGCGGTGGTGAACGACGCGGCCGGGAACGGCGCGGGAACCGCGGGGCTGTTGCGTGAGGCGCTGCCCGGGGCCGAGGTCGTCGAGCCGGACCCGCAGGCCGATCTGCGGCCCGTGATGCGCGAGGCCGCCACACGCGCCGTGGTGCTCGCGGTGGCCGGTGGCGACGGCACCGTGGCCTGCGCCGTACGGGAGGCGCTGGCGGCCGGGGTCCCGCTGCTGGTCGTGCCCGCGGGGACCCTCGACCACTTCGCCCGTACACTCGGCCTGCAGACCGCGGGCGACGCCGTGGGGGCCTACCGGACCGGGGAACTCGCCGCCGTCGATGTGGGCGAGGTGGCGGGAGGCGTCTTCGTCAACACCGCCAGCCTGGGCCTCTACCCCGAGCTGGTGGACCGCAGGGAACGGCTTCAGGGCCGGATCGGCAAGTGGCCCGCCCTGCTGTGGGCCATGGCCGAGGTGCTCGGCCCCGGAGGCGCGAGCCCCGTCGACCTCGTCGTCGACGGCGTGCCCAGGCGGGTCTGGCTGGTGTTCGTCGGTAACTGCGGCTACGACTCACGTGGCGCGGTGCCTACCAGGCGGCAACGTCTGGAGGACGGTCTGCTGGACATTCGCGTGCTCGCCGCCGCCGGCCGGCTGCCCAGGACCCGCGCGTTCCTCACCGTGATGACCGCCGGCCTCGGCCTGTCGCGTCACTACCGGCGGTGGCGGGCCGACACACTGCGGATCTCCTCACCGTCCGGTCCGGTACGGCTGGCGCGCGACGGTGAGACGTGTACCGTGCCCGGGGATCTGGACTTCACCAAACGCCCCCGGTCGCTCCTGGTGATCCGCCCGGCCGGCTAGGCGTTCCGCCGCCGCGGCCCGGTAAACGCTTTCTCTGATATCGCGGTAAATGACGATATTTTAGTGGAAAATGCTTTATTTTGCCGGTGGTGGGCGATCGGCCGTCGTGCGGGCGGTGGCCGCGACAGTGCGCCTCGACGGACGCGCTGTCGTGTTCCCGACGCGCCGGGCCCTTGACATGTCCCTGACCTGCCTCTCGCGAGGAGGGGCGGTCCCCCGGAAACACGGCCCGGTTCCGGGCGTTTGACGGGTCGTTGTCGATCAGGCGATAGTGAGGCGTGACTGCCCCCCGACTGCTCTCCTGCGCTGTGGTCACCATGCTGACCCTGAGCGCCTGCACCTTCAACGGCCCCGCCGAGCCCGTGGTCGGCCCGGCCACCGCGGGCGGTGTGGTGGGGTCGGCGCAGGGGACCGGTGGCGAGCCGCCCACCTCCCCCTCCACCGGTTCGCCCACCACGGTGGACCTGACCCCCGAGGCGTACCGGGCCGAGCTCGACAGGGCGCGCGGCCCCATCAGGGACGCGCTCGGAAAGCTGAACGCGACCGGCGGCAAGGGGCTCGACCGGCGGCTGGAACAGACGGTCACCACCCTGGAGGGCGCGGTCGCCGGCCTGGAGGCCCTGGCCCCGCCGGCCGAGATCAAGATCCCGCACGGCAACTACGTTGGCACGCTCCGGCGGTTCACCGGCATGCTGGCCGGCGCCCAGGGGGACGTGCGGGCCCAGGAGGTCTGCACCGGGGCCGGCGTGCTGACGGGGCTGGAGGAGACGGGCCAGGTGTCGCCTCTTCTGCAGAGCGCGGCCGCCCTGGCCGACCTGGGGGAGTACCGCACCGATGTCGTGCCGGTGAAGGTCTCGGAGAAGAGGTCCCGCCGCCTGCGCAACGGCGCCTTCATCAAGTCCGAGGGCCGCCCCGGGCGCGCCTACCTCGAACTGAGGAACGGCAACAGGCAGGACGCGGTCGTCGTGCTGGTACGCGGCAAGAAGAAGGTGATCACCGTCTACGTCCGCAGGAAGTCGAAGTTCAGGGTCCAGGGCGTACGGGACGGAAAGTACAACATCTACTACACCGTCGGCACCGACTGGGACTCCAAGGTGCGCGGCTTCACCCGGTCGTGCACCTTCGAGCAGTTCGGCAAGTCCGTGCTGTTCAGAACGGTGCACACCGCGACCCAGGTCCGCTGGACCGACTGGACCATCACCCTCAACGCCGTCGCGGGCGGCAACGTACGGCCCAAGCGCATCAAGCCGGGCGACTTTCCCGGCTGACCCGCAGCCCCGCCCGCCGCCGGGAGGGACCGGCGGGGCGGGCCCGGGGCCGCCGGAGACCCGCGGGGAGGAGCCGGAGACGAGAAGACCGCGATCCCGGTGGTGAGATCGCGGCCTCGGTGTCCCCCCGGTCGGATCAGGACGAGAACAGCATGCCCACCCAGCTGCGCTGGCGGTGGTGACCGTAGTGGCCGTGCTGCGCGCCCCAGCCGGGGGCGCCGTGGTGCATCGGCGGGGGCGGCGGAGGCGGCGGGGGAGCCGCGTGGCGCTGCTGGGACCACTGGCTCTCCATCCGGGTCAGCGTCTCAAGCTCGCCATAGTCCAGGAAGATGCCGCGACAGCTGTCGCACTGGTCGATGTGGACGCCGTTGCGCTCGTAAGTACGCATCGCGCCCCGACACTTCGGGCACTGCATCTGGCTGATCTCCTTGTTCCCGGGGTTGTCGTTGACGTAACCACAACCTACTGCGTGGGCACACTATGGCAGGCGCTTCGGAACCGGACAATCCTTTGGCAGGTATCGACGAGGATCTGCTCGACCTCGTCCAGTGGCCGCCCCTCCCGCTCGGCCTTGGCCACCGCCGCCGCCGTGAGCTGCACGGTCACCGCCTGCGCCGGCAGGTCCAGCCGCTCCCACGGGTCGCCGTCCGCTCCGGCGGCGTGCCCGCCCGCCATGCGGTACGCCGTGAGGAAGCGGTACCAGACCTCCGGCTCCAGCAGCCCGGCGGCGAACCAGGCGGCGGGTCTGGCCAGGTCCCAGGCGGGGTCGCCGATCCCCAGGTCGTCGACGTCGATGAGGATCCACTCGCCCCGGATCCGGACCATCTGGCCCAGGTGCCAGTCGCCGTGCGCCGGCGTGGCCGGACCGGGCGGGGCCGGGGGCAGGCAGGCCAGGGCCCGGCGCACGACGAGCCCCGCGGCCGAGCCGTGCTCCAGCCGGGAGACCATCGCGGCCACCCGGGCCGGGCCGCCCGCCGGGGGCAGCGGGGGCAGCGTCCGCGCCGGCACGGCGTGCAGCCGCGCCAGCAGCCGCGCCGCCGCCTCCCAGGGGGCCGCGTCCGGATCGTGATGGTCCACCGGGGTCCCGGCCGGCCACACGGTGACCAGCCGGTCACCGACGACCGTGACCTCCTCGGTCAGCGGTTCAAGCATGATCTCGCGCAGCGCCGGCTCCGCGACCGCGTGCATCCGCCGCACCAGCGGCGCCCGCTCCGCCCCGGGGGAGTGGGCCTTCACCACGACGGATCCGGCCCGCACGATGATCACGTCCGGCCTGGTCGGCAGCACCTCCGCGGGGGCCGAGCCGTACCGGACGGCGAGGCGCCGGAGCTCGCCGATCAGATCGTCGCTGTCGCTCATCCGGCAAGTGAACCACCGATCGCGGCGCCGCCGTACGGGGGCCTGAGCACAGGCCTGCCTCGCCGGGGTGAACGGGCCGGAGGCCCTCGCGCCTTTACCGCGCGTTTAGTTGGATATGGGGATGAGAGAACGGGAGATCGCGGACCGGCTGGAGATCGGCGACCTGCTCGCCAAGTACGCCTACGCCGTGGACAACGGGGACTGGGCGCGGCTCGACCTCGTGTTCACCGCGGACGCGGTGATCGACTACACCGCGTCCGGCGGTGTCCGCGGTAACCGGGACGAGGCGCGGAGGTGGCTGGCCGAGACGCTGTCACGCTGGCCGGGGCGTCATCACCTGATCGGGGTGCCGGTCATCAGGTTCGAGGGAGACGAGGCCGTGGTCACGGTCTCGTTCACCGGCACGCTCACGCGGTCCAGAAGCGCGGTCCCCGGCGGCGAGGCCGGGCTTGTCCGCGGCGGCGGGTGGTATCACCACCGCCTGATCCGCACCCCCTACGGCTGGCGCAGCAGGGAACTGGTCGAGGAACAGTCCTGGCGCGTCGAGCGGTAGAGCGGTGCGGTGGACCTGATGACACGCGGCCCCGTCTCACCTGTCACCCTTGTCCTGGGTCCGTCATGCGGGACCGCGGAGAGAACACGGGGGAGTGATGGAGGAACGCAAGCCGATCGAGTGCTGGCTGTCGGACATGGACGGGGTTCTCGTCCACGAGGGCCACCCCGTCCCCGGTGCGGACGAGTTCATCCGACGCCTGCGCGAGTCCGGCAGACGGTTCCTGGTGCTCACCAACAACTCCATCTACACCCCGCGCGACCTGGCCGTACGGCTGCGCGCCGCCGGTCTTGACATCCCCGCCCGGTCCATCTGGACCTCGGCGCTGGCCACGGCCAGGTTTCTGGACGGCCAGCGTCCCGGCGGCTCCGCCTACGTGATCGGTGAGGCGGGCCTGACCACCGCCCTGCACGAGGCGGGTTACATCCTGACCGATATCCAGCCCGACTACGTGGTGCTCGGCGAGACCCGTACCTACAGCTTCACCCAGATCACCCGGGCCATCCGGCTGATCGAGGGCGGGGCCCGCTTCATCGCGACCAACCCCGACCCGGTCGGCCCGTCGAACGAGGGCTCGCTGCCCGCCTGCGGTGCGGTCGCGGCGTTGATCACCAAGGCGACCGGTGTGCAGCCCTACTTCGTCGGCAAGCCCAACCCGATGATGATGCGCAGCGCGCTGCGTGCCATCGACGGCCACAGCGAGAGCACCGCCATGATCGGGGACCGGATGGACACCGACATCGTCTCCGGGATGGAGGCGGGACTCCACACGATCCTGGTGCTCAGCGGCGTCACGACCAGGGACCAGGTGGACCGTTACCCGTTCCGCCCCTCCCAGGTGGCCGACTCGGTCGCCGACCTGATCGAGATGATCGACAACGGCACCTGACACGATCGCCCGGGAGGGGCCGCCCTGGCCGCCCGGGGAGCGCGACCACCCGCAGAGGTGGCGCCTCGGCAGTCTGGGAAGGTCTGCGGCAACCGTCCGGGGCAGCGGGGCGGCCGGGAAGGTCGTGCCGGGTCGGCGGGGATCCGGGGGCGGGTCAGGAGATCAGCTCGGGCAGCCTGGTGATGTGGTCGGCCAGGTAGGCGCCGAGTTCCGGGGGGACCAGGTTGATGGCGGTGATCTCGGCGGGATCGAGAGGTAGCCGGACCACCTCGTAGAGACCCCTGGCGGGGTCGGAGAACTCCGGACCGCAGCGCAGGGCGAGATCCATGGAGACCAGGCGGCAGCCGTAGACGTGCTGGGTCTTGACGCCCTCCTCGCGGACGCACTCCAGGGTGGTCAGCGGGGTGACGCCGGAGACGGTGGCGCCCAGCTCCTCCAGAACCTCGCGGTGCAGGGTGTGTTCCAGGGAGGTGTCCCCGGGCTCGACGTGGCCGCCGGGGATGGACCAGTAGAGCTCCTCGCCGGGAACCGTACGCCGGAACAGCACGAGCCGGTCGTCGTCGAGGAGAACCGCGCGGACGCTGGGGACGAGAGGCATCTGTTCATTCTGTCACCCCGGCCCTGGAGACCCCGGTCCGCGGCAGAGGATTTCGCCGGGTCAGGACGCGTCGATGAAGCTCCACCGCTGGTAGTCGTCGTCGGGGTCGGTCGGGCTGAGCACGGCGCCGGCGTCGTCGTCTCCGGCGGCCAGGGCCAGCCCCTCATACCTGGCGCTTTCGAACAGGCCGGTGTTGGGGCCCTCGGGCGAGAAGCGCCACTTCTGGGCGGCTCGGGTGTCGCACATGCGCAGTTTGATCTGACCGGCGGTGCTCCGGGGCGACTCGGCGGTGACGCAGAGGCCGGGGTCGACGACGGTGATGATGTGGAAGGTGCCGTCGTTCTGCCTGTCCAGGATCCACTTCTGGTTGTCCTGCCGGTTGGGGGTGTAGGTCAGCACGACCGCGCCCGGCCCGACGTCTCCCTCGGACACGTCCAGATTCCGGTTGCCGCCCTCGTTCCGGATGAAGATCCTGCCGTCGGGGGCGGCCGAGGCCGGACCCGCCCCGGCGACCACGACGGCGGCGAGGAGGCTCGCGGAGAGGGCGGCGAACGCGGAGATCCTGCGGATGGCGAACATGGGGACACGCTCCTTGTCTGGACTGCGGAGAGTCGTCTGGACTGAGGGGAGGGGCCGCGGGCCGGACGGGCCGACTCGTCCGGCTCGGGGCTCAGCCCGTCGGTGACCGAGTGTTCCAGATCGACTACTCAAAGTCACCGTGCCTTGAAGGTGAGGTTCCTCTGCCCGTAAGGGCCGGCGAGTCCTTACCCGATCCCGGCCGGTCCGGGGCGACCACCCGCGGCACCGGACCTCTCGGCGTTCCGGGCGGTGCCGAGGCGCCACCTGCGGAGAACGGAGGCTTAGTGGTCGTCCCGGCGCAGCCGCTTGAGGTCGGAACGGCGCTTCTTGGCGGAGATCCGCCGCTCGACGGCGCCCCTGCTGGGCTTGGTGGGGCGGCGCCTCCTGGGCGGCGGGGCGACGGCCTCCCTCAGGAGCCGGGCCAAGCGCGTCTCGGCGGCCTCGCGGTTGCGCAGCTGGGAGCGGAACTCGGAGGCGGCGATGGTGACGACTCCGTTCACCAGGCGGGGGCCGAGGCGCTGCAGGGCGCGGACCTTGAGTGCCGGGTCGAGCGCCTCGCTGGCGGCCAGGTCGAAGCTGAGCTCGACCCGGCTGTCGGTGGTGTTGACCCCCTGCCCGCCGGGGCCCGAGGAACGGGAGAACCGCCAGTGGAGCTCGGCCTCGGGAATGGAGACCGAGTCGCTGACCTGAAGTGGGCCCGACATGGCGACCGCCTCCTTTCCACGGGGTTCACCGGGACGTCCTGATCGGGGTGTGCGTCCAGGATATCGAGAGGACAAACCTATTGATCAAGTGATTTATGCCCATCCTGAATGGGGCGGCGGATACGGACTTGTGAGTTCCGGTCTTTTTCCGTCACAGTGACCTGGGGGGCCGCACGGATCCGCGAACGGAAGGGCGGGAACGCGTGGGCAAGATTGTCGGCGTGCACGGGATAGGCAAGTACCACTACTACCGCGACGCGGGAAACTCGGTGGCGGACGCGGCCGCGGCGGTACGCGACAAGTGGGACCGTTACCTGCACAGAGGGCTGACCGGTGGCTTGCCGCACGACCGGCAGCGGTATATCACCGAGATCGCCTACTACGCCCACCTGCTGGGGGAGCACAAGGACGAGTCTCCTCGCGCCGTGCAGACCATGGACGTCCCGTCCCAGGAGGTCTTCGTCGCGTGGGCCGGGCAGCTCGGCCCGCCGAGGGAGGGGCTGACCGGCGCGCTGGGAGAGGGGCTGACCGGCGCGCTGCACCGGATGACCGGCTGGCTGCTGGACCGTCTGCAGGCCGAGGCCGCCGACTTCGCCAGGTTCTTCTGCCCCGAGGTCGCCGCGTACATGACCGCCGACGGCGAGACACGGGCGAAGGCGCGTCTCGCCGTGGCGGAGGTGATCGAGCGCAGCCGGCCGGAGGTGGTGATCGCGCACTCGCTCGGCAGCGTGGTGACCTACGAGGCGCTCTGGGCCGATCCCGGCCCGGAGGTGGATCTGCTGATCACTCTTGGCAGCCCGCTCGGCATGCGCAACGTGATCTTCGACCGCCTGTTGCCCACCCCGGTCAACGGCCGGGGTGAAAAACCGCCACATGTCCGGCGGTGGGTGAACATCGCCGATAAGGATGACATCGTGGCCATCCCGGCGGCGCTGCGAGGGTGCTTCACCGGGGTCGACCAGGAGACGCTGGTGAACCTCGACTGGCTCGACTTCCACACGGTGGAGAAGTATCTGGGCTGCGGCGCGCTCAACGAGCACCTGAAGCCGTACCTGGGCTGACGGCGCGGACGCGGGTGAGCGCCCCCGGCCGGTGGACTCCGGTACGGCGGGTCGCTCTCCCGCTTGATCTGATCGCCGGGAATTCTGAATGATTTGTTAGATGATGCGGCATATGAGTTACCTCCCCAAGAGGCTCGCCGCCGCGGTTCTCGCCGCCGCGCTGGGCGGTACCCTCCTCGTCCAGCCTCCCGCCGCGGCCACCGCCATGACCACCGCCGCGGCGGCCACCACCGCCGCGGACTTCCACTACGACGTCTACTTCCCCAAGTACACCCGCCGGGGCGGATACCTCACCTACACCGTGAAGGTGCGCAACCGGAAGGCCAGGGGCCAGCACTACGTGGCGCTCGTCGGGGAGTTCTCCCGCCACTTCCGCAGGCTCAAGGTGATCGACAGGCCGCGCAGCGTCAGGTGTTCCGTCAAGCGGCGGACCCTGGCCTGCCTGATCTCCTCGCTCGACAAGGGGGACTCCACCACCGTCAAACTGCGCGGATGGGTCGGCTCGCGCCGGGGCACCGCCGTGGCCAGGTTCGGCGCGGTCGTCACCGACGAGCCGGGTGTCTCCGTGGGAAGGCTCGCCAAGCGGATCCGCCACCACGTGAGGGCGACGTCGAAGGTCCTTTGACCGCGGAGCGCGGTGGCGGCCGCCGCGGCGGTGGTCATGGCGGTGACGGTCTCCGGAAATTCGGATATTCGGCTCACCGGGTGGTGAAGTCCGGATACCGGCACGGGTGAAGCGGGTAAAGAACGTGCCAGGATTGGGGCATGGGAATCGACCTGGCTGATCTGGGGTTCTGGCGCCGCCCGCAGAAGGAGCGGCACGAGGCGTTCGCGCGGCTGCGAGAGCTCGACCGGCCGGTCTTCTTCCCGGAGAGGCGGGTGCCGCTGCTCCGTTCGGGCAAGGGGTTCTACGCCCTCGTCCGGCACGCCGACGTGGTGGAGGCCAGCCGCAATGCCAAGGTGTTCTCCAGCGAGCCCGCGGTGACCAACCCCGAGCCGCCCGGCTGGGTCAAGCACGTGTTCGGCGAGTCCATGGTGAACATGGACGATCCCCGGCACGCCCGGCTGCGGCGCATCGTCTCCCGCGCGTTCAGCCCCAGGATGCTGAGCAACCTGCAGGGCGACATCGACGGGGCGTGCGCGAGAATCGTCGACGACGTGGTGGCCGCCGGCCCCGGTGACTTCGTCGCCCAGGTCGCCGCCCGGCTGCCCATCCACGTGATCTGCGACATGATGGGCATCCCCGACGACGTGCGGACCCGGGTGCACCGGCACGTGGACGTCTCCACCGCCTACACCGGGGTCCGGCCCAGCCTCGCGCAGACGGTCCGGATGGGCGCCCGGAACATGACGGCGCTGCTCGCCCTGCAACGTCTGGTGATCAAACTCGGCAGGGAGCGCGCGGAGGCGCCCGGGGGAGACCTGGTCTCGGCGCTGGTCACCGCCAACGTGGACGGCGAGCGGCTGACCGATCGCGAGCTGGGGTCGTTCTTCGCGCTCCTGCTGGTGGCGGGGAACGAGACGGCCCGCAACACCATGGCCCACGGCATCAAGCTGCTCACCGACAACCCCGAACAGCGCCGTCTGCTGGTGGAGGACTTCGACGCCCGCGTCGGCGGGGCGATCGAGGAGATGGTCCGCCACGTCTCGCCCATCATGCAGTTCCGCCGCACCGTCACCCAGGACTACGACCTGCGCGGACTTCGCCTGAAGGCCGGGGACAAGGTCGTGCTCTTCTACGGCTCGGCCAACCGCGACGAGGAGGTCTTCCCGGACGCCGACCGGTTCGACATCACCCGCGACACCAAGCCGCATGTGGGTTTCGGCGGCCCCGGCCCGCACTTCTGCCTGGGCGCCAACCTCGCCCGCCAGGAGATGAGGACGATGTTCCGCGAACTGCTGACCCGGCTGCCGGAGATCCGCTCGGTCGGCGAGCCCGAACTGCTGGTCTCCAACTTCGACAACAGCGTCCGCACCCAGGCCTTCACCTTCTAGGCGTTTCCAGGGTCCGGCGCCGGAAAAGCAGTAGGCGTCCTCGGGTGAGAGGCTTCGCGGCGGTCACCGGCCTCATGTCTCCAACGTCGATCGGGGCCGGTGTCGACGCGGCGTCGGCACCGGCTCGAAGACCCCCTACACGGCCTCGGTGTCCGCCTCGCAGTCGCAGGCCTTACCCCTGATGCCGACGACCTCGACGGTGACGCCCCAGGACCTGAGCGTGGTCGCGGTGTGCACGAGGGACACCTGGGCGAACGGGAAGAGCGTGTCGGCGGTGAGTTCGCTGCCGTTCTTCAGCAGGATCGCGAGGATCACCTTCGTCGGCTGGAAGTCGGCGGGGAGAAGTCGGCCGCCCGGCGCCTTGGCGACCTTCTCCCTGAATTCGGTCATCGTCTCGGGGTCGTGCTGGAGCGCCTGTACGGCCACCAGGGCCTGCTTGAACAGGTGGCTCAGCGGACCCGCGCTTTTGTGCGCGTGCTTGACCATCAGCAACGTGTCGTCCGGGAGGAGGAGGTCGCAGACCTCCACCCCATTGCCTCGGTGCAGCCGGGTCCTCGCCAGCTTCCCGTCCACACACACGTAGCCGGGGCAGTGGTCCGCGACGTCCTGGCAGAAGCGACGCTCGTTGTGCGCGAGGTCCCACGCGGGCAGGTCCGTGGACAGCGGAGCCACGATCAGCCGCTCGACCGCGGCGCGTACCGACGCGAGGTAAGCCGGTCCGATCTCATACCACTCGCCGTTGAGCAGGAAGAATCTCCGTTCCCCCAAGGCGATGTCGACCTCTACCCACTGGATCGCCTTGAACCGCCGGAGCACGTCGTCCTCCCGAGCGCGCGAGTCCTTGAACAGGGTGACGTCGCCGTCGCGCAGCGCGTCGACCCGACGACCGTCGCGCTGGACCCGGAGCCGGTCGAGCAGGTAGGAGAGGTCGAACTCGTCGTTCCGGCGTCCCTGGCGGCTGTTGATCCGTATCTGACAGGCGCGGGTCTCCATGTGGTCGTCCCAGTGATCGTCCGGGACGACCACCGCCATCCGGCCCTCGTCCGGCCGCCCCAGGAGGTCGTCGAGGATCCCGTCGAGCCGGTCGGCCAGGCCGGCGTCCTTGACCGGAATGACGCGCTCGACGAACTCCAGCTCCTCGCGTGGGGACTCCTCACGGCACACCCTGGCGATCTCCCGGACGTCGGCGATCAGGTTCGCCCCCTCCACACCCAGGTGCAGACGGAGCCCGACCCCGCCCTGCGCGCTGGAGACCCGCGCCCGGCTCCGTGAGGAGACCGTCAACCGCACGTCGCTGAGGCGTCCGCCGATGTGGCGGACGACCTGCGCGTGCTCCTCGATCCCGAAGGCGTGCACCGAGGCGCCGCCGGGAACCAGGGTGATGTCCGTCTTCCCGGCACCCGGGGTCTGCCGGACCAGGTCCTTGATCTCGTTCGGGTCGACGCGGCGGATGGCGAAACACAGCCCGAAGCGCCGGTCCTTTAGCCTGTCCGGGATGAGGCGGTATCCCTGGTCGTAGCCGATGGCGTACACCTCGTGGTCGACGGCGAACACGAGCAGCCCGGCGGCGCGGCAGCTCGGCCGGGAGACCGGGCATCCGGTGGTGCGCCGCAGGTCTTCGCACCAGCTCGCCTCGGCTTTCATGTAGACGGCGTCGATCACGATCGCGGGTACGCCGAGCCCGTTCGGGATGTCGACCCTGGCGTCAAGGGCGTCGAGCTGCTCGTGGTCGAGCGCTTCGAATATCGCTTCGATGGTGGGGGCCACGCCTTTGAGACGGTACAGGGTGCGCACAGTGGTGTCGGCGGCCATGGGCACGCTCTTTCTCGCGGGGGGCGCCAGTGGGGAAGGCATGGCGCGACGGGTGGACGTGAGCAAAGATGCGCTCCGAGAACGACCGAGGATCGCGAAATAGGTCAAGAGGAGTCGGTAAGGGGGGTTATCAGGGCGATTGCCACACACATTGAGATGATCTGCGCTAGATTCTCGATCACAAGAACTCCCGTGGGACAGGAGAAGGTCTGGTGAAGGACGCCGTCCCGCTGATGTCCATGCCGGAGATCGCGGAGATGGCCGGGGTGAAGCGCCCCGTGGTCACCACATGGCGGCGCAGGCACCCGGATTTCCCCTGCCCGGTCGACGGTGACGCGGGCAGGCCGTTCTTCGACGCCCGTGAGGTCGCCGAGTGGCTGGCCCTGACCGGACGTGTCGAGCGGCACCGAGTGGAGGAGGACCTCAGCCTGTACACCCTCACCCGCCTCGGGCAGATGCTGCCCGGCAAGGATCTGATCGCCGCCGTGACGGCCCTCATCTGCCTGCGCTCCCTTGAGGACGACGCCCCCCTCGCGGACGGTGCCGACGGCGTGCCGGCCAGGCTGCGTGACCGAGCCGCCCGGACGGATCGCGAGGACGAGCTGCTGCGCTCCGAGATCGACGCGATCCCGGCGCATTGCTCCTGGCTGGCCGGAGCCGTCGACGATTTCGTGGAGGCGGCCTACGGCTGTGGGAACGCCTTCGAGCGGGTGCTCGACAGGCGGCACCGGTTCGACGCCTCCGGCCTCTACGCGGTGGCGGTCGCTCCCGAGCTCGCCCGGCTGATCGCAGGGGTGAGCGGGGTGAGGGAGAAGGCGCGCGAGGCCGACGGATCTGTCCTGGTGACCGATCTCGCCGCCGGTCCCGGCGACTTCCTCGCCGCCGCCGCGCGACTTCTGCGGGACGACTCGCCGATGTTCACCGCCGCCGACCCCGACCCCTATCTGGTACGGCTGACGCGCCGGCGTCTGGCGGTCCAGGAGATCCCGCCACTCGACGTGGACATCCGCGTGGGCGACAGGCTCCCCGACGAGGCGGGCGACCCCGACGTCATTCTCACCCAGGTTCCCTACAGGCCGGCCGAGGAGCGCTCCGCGGCCGAGGTGCTCGCCTGGATGGACGACGTCTCCGTACGGCTCGCACCGGGACGGACCGCCGTGATCCTCGGCCCAGCCAATGTGCTGACCGGCGAGTTGAAGCCCTTCTCCAAGGAGGAACGGGCACGTGCCGACCTGCTGAAGTCCGGCATGGTCGAAGCCGTGATCCGGCTCCCGGGCGGGCTGGTGCCGTACCGGCCCGGATACGAGACGGCGATCTGGGTGCTCACCTCCGCGCACGACTCACGGTGGCGGCACCGGGTGCTCCTCGCCGACGTCTCCGAGCGGACGCTGTCCGCGGACGTCGTCGACGCGCTGATCGAGGACGTGGTGACCTGGCGGCGTCCGGGGTTCGCCCCGCAGGCGCACGCGCGGCGCTTCGCGACCCAGGTGAGCGTCGACGACCTCGTCACCACCCCGAAACCGTTGATCGCCAGACCCTCGACCGGCGTCGCGAACCCCTCGGCGAAACCCGCCGTCACCATGGCCCACGCGAACGAACTGGAGCGTGAGCTCTACTGGTCCGGCGTGCGTGCCTACGTCGGTGTCTCCCCAATCCGCACCGGTCTGGCGGAGAGCGCCGGCAACCGCCCCCCGGCCGTGACGCTCGGTAAGCTGCTCCGGGACGAACACGTACGGTTGCGGCAGGGCAGTCGATTGAAACCGGAGCACCTCGGCGCTGGCGGCAACTACGCTGTGCTCGGTGCGCTTGAAATTCTTGGACGTCGCAGGACCGGCGAACGGATGATCGACATCCTCACGCTGACCGAGCACTACCCGCGGGCGCAGCTCACCCGGCCCGGTGATGTCATTGTGACGACCGCCCCCGAATTCGGGGTGATGGTCGACCACGGAGGCCGCTCGCTCGTCGAGTTTCCCGCGAGGATCCTGCGCGTCTCCGCCACCGGACGCGACCATTTCACCCCGCGCGTCCTCGCCGCGCTTCTCGCCGACAACGCGAGCGCCCGAGTCGCCGGCAGTGTACGGCCCGTTCGACGGCTTGAGGAGCATCGGGTGGCCCTGCTCCAGCCTGACCTCGTCGCCGGGCTCGACGCGCTCCTGGCGGCTCTGGAGGAGCGTCGCCGCGCGGCGCGCGAGGAGCTCGACATGCTCGACGAGCTGGCCCGGCTCGCCGTCACCGGTCTCGGAACCGGAACGCTCACCCTCGACCCCCACGTTTCTTCGCCGACATCCGAAAAGGAGACCGATGCCCCCGCGTAAGCGCAACAACGGTCAGCAGGGACTGCCTGGTATACCCGGTAGTCAGACCGTGGCCGAGCTGCACGAGATCCTCTGGAAATCCGCCGACAAGCTCCGCGGCTCCATGGACGCCGCGCAGTACAAGGACTTCGTCCTCGGCCTGGTCTTCCTGAAGTACGTCTCGGACGCCTTCAAGGAGCGCCGCGAGCAGATCCGCGCCGAGGCCCTCGCGGACGGCGTCCCCGAGGCGCGCCTGGAATCGTTCCTTGAGGACGTGGACGAATACAGGAGAGAGGAGATCTTCTGGGTTCCCGAGGACGCCCGCTGGGACAGCCTCGCGGCCCAGGCCAAGTCCGAGAGCGTCGGCGAGCTCATCGACACGGCGATGGACGTCATCATGAAGGCGAACTCCTCGCTCACCGGTGTCCTTCCCAAGATCTTCAATCGGGAGAGCGTCGACCAGCGCCGTCTCGGCGAGCTGGTCGACCTGATCAGCGACGCCCGCTTCACCGGCCACGAGGGCAAGTCCGCCCGCGACGTGCTCGGCGAGGTCTACGAGTACTTCCTGGAGAAGTTCGCCCGCGCCGAGGGCAAGCGCGGCGGCGAGTTCTACACCCCCGCCAGCGTCGTCAGGGTCCTGGTCGAGGTCCTGGAACCGTACAAGGGCCGGGTCTACGACCCCTGCTGCGGGTCCGGCGGCATGTTCGTCCAGGCCGAGAAGTTCGTCCTCGCCCACCGGGGGCGTCGTGACGACATCGCCGCCTACGGCCAGGAGGCCAACGAGCGCACCTGGCGGCTGGCCAAGATGAACCTCGCCATCCACGGCATCGGCGGCGACCTGTCCAGGAGCTGGGCCGACACCTTCTACGAGGACCGGCACCCGGACCTGAAGGCCGACTTCATCCTCGCCAACCCGCCGTTCAACATGTCGGACTGGCACCGCAAGACCGACGACCCTCGCTGGCGCTTCGGCGTCCCCCCGGCGGGCAACGCCAACTTCGCCTGGATGCAGCACATCATCTCCAAGCTCGGTGTGCGCGGCAGCGCGGGCGTGGTCATGGCGAATGGATCGATGTCGTCGAAGCAGTCCGGCGAGGGCGAGATCCGCGCGGCCCTGGTCGAGGCCGACCTGGTGGCCTGCATGATCGCACTTCCACCGCAGCTCTTCCGTACGACGCAGATTCCCGCCTGCCTGTGGTTCTTCACCAAGGACAAGTCCGCTCGCGGCGGCATGACCGACCGGTCCGGTCAGGTCTTGTTCATTGACGCTCGGAACATGGGCACGATGGCGGACCGCACCGAGCGTGTCTTCACTGACAAGGACATCGCCAAGATCTCCGGTGCGTTCCACGCCTGGCGAGGTACGGCTTCCGCCCGTGAAGCGGGGCTCACCTACGTGGACGAGCCGGGTTTCTGCTATTCGGCCGACCTGGATGAGATCCGCAAGCACGAGCACGCTCTCACTCCCGGTCGCTATGTCGGTGCCGCCGAGGTCGACGACTCCGACGACGAGCCAACCGCAGAGAAGATCGAGCGCCTGACTAAGGAAATCTTCGCGCACTTCGACGAGTCAGCGCGTCTGGAAAAAGTCGTCCGCGAGCAGTTGGAGCGTATCGATGGCTGAGTGGCCGACAGTTCGTTTTCATGAACTTTCCGCCGAGGAAAAGAGCGCTTTTTCAAAGCCTTATGGTTCTGCGATAACCAAGGAAGACTACCTGCCTCAAGGGATCCCGGTGGTTCGAGGTGTAAATCTAGGGCAAGGTATTTTTCTCGACGATGAATTCGTGTTCATAAGTGAGGAGAAGGCTGACCGAATGCCTGGAGCAAATCTAGCTCCTGGAGACCTAGTTTTCACCCATCGCGGCACAATCGGCCAGGTTTCGATGATCCCGCGGTCTCCCCGATATGACCGCTATGTCCTTTCGACGAGTCAGGTCAAGGCTCGCCTTGACTTTGAACGTGCACTCCCAGAATTCTACTACTATTGGTTCATCGCCCCCGGCGGGCGGCATGAACTTCTTGGTAACGCATCAACTGTCGGTGTGCCAGGAATTGGGCAACCGGTGGCGACGATTAAGTCTCTGAAGGTTCCCCATCCACCGTTGCCCGTTCAGAGGGCCATTGCAGCTTTGCTGAGGGCTCTCGACGACAAGATTGCCGTCGACAACCGTATCAGCGTCACCGCCGACGAGCTCCGTAAGCTTAGGCTTTCGGCATTTCTGGGATCCGATAAAGGGAATGAAGAGCGTCCGCTCTCATCTGTGGCGAAGTTTATCAACGGTCGCGCGTTCACCAAGGATGCGACTGGAAGTGGGCGTATGGTTGTCCGGATCGCAGAATTGAACTCTGGGCCGGGAAGAGCGACCGTCTATAATGACATCGAAGTTTCCGAGCGACATTTGGCTAGGCCGGGTGACATTCTATTTGCTTGGTCTGGCTCACTTACGGTAGTGCGTTGGTTTCGCCCTGAAGCGATCATCAACCAGCATATTTTCAAGGTGGTACCCATTGACGGCGTTCCGGCATGGTTGGCGTTCGATTTGGTGCAGACGAAGCTTGCGGTATTCAAGGGAATCGCTGCTGACAAAGCGACAACCATGGGGCACATTCAGCGCCATCATCTTGACGAACCGGTCATGGTTCCCTTGGGGGATCAGATCGCAAAGCTCGATGCAGAATTAGGGCCTCTTTGGGATCGGGCGCTTTTGGCTGAGCAAGAGGCTCAGTTGCTTGCCCAACTCCGCGACACATTGCTACCGAAGCTCATGGCGGGAGAGATCAGGGTCCGGGATGCGGAGAAGGTGGTGGAGGACGCCTTATGAGCGGGCTCAGCGAGAATGAGTGGGAGGCCTTCGCGCTGGAGGTCCTGGGCGAGCTGGCCTGGGAGACCACCGACGGAACGAAGATCGCGCCGGGGTCACAGGCGTTCGAGACCGGCGGGCGGGACTCCTGGGCGGAGCCGATCATCCCGGGGCGGCTGCGGGAGGCGGTCAAGCGCATCAACCCGCAGCTTCCTCCGGCCGCCGTGGACGAGGTCGTGGACCTGGTCATGACCCCGAGGTCACTCGACCCCAGAGGTGAGAACCACCGGGTCCACGAGTATCTGACCAAGGGCGTGCGAAGTGTTGTCTACACGGATGAGTTCGGGTCCGCGCAGAACCCGACCATCCGCCTGATCGATCGGCGCCGGCCGTACGGCAACGATTTCCTCGCGGTGCGGCAGGTGCGGGTGGTCGATGGGGACGTCGGCCGTCGGTTCGACGTGGTGCTCTATCTCAACGGGTTGCCAGTGGTGGTCATCGAGCTGAAGAAGGCCGGTAACCCGCACGCCACTCCGGAGAGTGCTCACGCCCAGCTCATGACTTATGTGGACGAGCTGCCACGGGCGTTCCGCTGCAACGTGCTCTGTGTGATCACTGACGGGATCGAGGCCAAGTACGGCACCGCGTTTACCCTGTTCAACCATTTCGCCCCGTGGAACGTGGACGAAGCCGGGGAGCCGGTGCCGCAGCCCGCCGCTGAGTGGGTCGACTCGGAGTTCAACCTGACCCTGTATGGGCTGTTCGAGCAGCGGAGGTTCATCGCTCTGCTTGATGGCTACGTGGCCTTCGCGCAGACCGACGAAGGATTGCTCAAGCGGGTCGCCAAGCCCCACCAGTATTTCGCGGTGTCGAAGGCCGTCGACAAGACGGTCGAAGCGGTCCGCAGCCATGGGCTGGCCGGGGTGGTCTGGCACACGCAGGGCTCAGGCAAGTCCCTGGAGATGGAGTTCTACTCCGCGCAGGTCCTGCGGCACGCGAGCCTCGGCAACCCGACGATCGTGGTGCTCACCGACCGGACCGAGCTGGACGACCAGCTCTTCGATGGATTCGCGGTCAGCGAGCTGCTGCCGGAGAGGCCACGGCAGGTCACCAGCCGTGAGGAACTGCGCACCGAGCTGTCCAATCGGATGACCGGCGGCATCTACTTCACGACGCTGCAGAAGTTCGGCAGGACCAAGGAGGAGAAGGATCGCGGGGACAAGCACCCCACCCTGTCGCAGCGGCGCAACATCATCGTGATCGTGGACGAGGCGCACCGCAGCCACTACGACAACCTCAACGGGTACGCCAGGCACCTGCGGGATGCCCTGCCGTACGCGACGATGATCGCCTTCACCGGGACGCCGATCTCCGAGACCGACCGGGACACGCGCAAGGTCTTCGGCGACTACATCGACATCTATGACCTGACTCGGGCCGTGGACGACGGCGCGACCGTCCCGGTCTACTACCAGAGCCGCCATATCCCGCTCAACCTCGCCGGCGGCGTCGACACCGAGACCCTCGACGAAGAGGCGGACAAGGTCACCACCGGTCTGGACGAGGCCGAGCGTGAGCGGATCCAGCAGGCGGTCGCGGTGATGAACGCGATGTACGGAGCACCCGACCGGCTGGAGAAACTCGCTCGTGACATCGTCGACCACTGGGCGGCGCGGTCGAGGGAGATGCGCCCGTTCATCGACGCTCCCGGCAAGGGGATGATCGTGTGCGCCACCCGGGAGATCTGCGCGAAGCTGTACGAGCAAATTATCGCCATAAAGCCGGACTGGCATGCCGATGCGGCCGACAAGGGCAAGATCAAGGTCGTCTACAGTGGCGACCCCGGCGACACCGGCATCATCAAGAAGCACATTCGCAGGCCCGCGCAGCAGAAGGCCGTCAAGAACCGGATGAAGGACGAGGACGACGAGCTTGAGCTGATCATCGTCAAGGACATGCTGCTCACCGGGTTCGACGCTCCGCCCCTGCACACGCTCTATCTGGACCGGTCGATGCGGGGCGCGCTGCTCATGCAGACGCTAGCTCGCGTCAACCGCACCTTCCGTGGCAAGCAGGACGGCCTGCTCGTGGGATATGCCCCGATCACCGACAGTCTGTACGCCGCGTTGCAGGAGTACACGACACGGGACAACGAGACCAAGCCGCTCGGCCGGGACCTGGACGATGCGATCGCCAAGGTGCGCGACCTGGTCGAGATCCTCGGCGGCACCATCCTCGGCGGGTTCCCCTGGCGGGCGGGGCTGGCCGTGAAGACCTCCCACGCGTACCGGGACACGGTGCTCGGCGCGGTCAACCATCTCCGTAATCCGTTGACTTCCGGCAACCAGGTGGGCGATTCCAAGGAACCGACGCTCAAGGAGCGCTTCCGGAGGGAAGCCTCACGGCTGGCTCGCTTCTGGGCGCTGTGCTCCAGCAGCGGGGAGCTCAACGAGTTCCGCGACGACATCGCGTTCTTCGCCGAGGTCCGCGTCTGGATGGCCAAGTACGACGCGGCCGAGCGCAAGGCCAACGGACAGCCCGTCCCCGCCGATGTGGAGCTGTACCTGCGGCAGCTCACCGCCGGGGCCGTTGAGGCGGGGGGTGTGACCGACCTGTTCGAGGCGGCCGGCATGCCCCGACCCAACCTCGCGCACCTGGACGAGGCCTTCATCGCCAAGATGCAGCAGGCCAAGCACCCGCAGCTCGCGATCGAGGCCCTGCGCCGGCTGATCGAGCAGGAGATGCGCAAGGTCACCAGACACAACGTCGTCCGGCAGCAGAGCTTCTCCGACCGGCTCATCGCGTTGATGACGAAGTACACCAACCAGCATCTGACCGCCGCTCAGGTCATCGCCGAGCTGGTCGCGATGGCCAAAGCGGTCTCCGTCGACGCCGATCGCGGAAAGCGCTTCACCCCGGTGCTCAGCTCCGACGAGCTGGCGTTCTACGACGCGGTCGCGCAGAACGAGTCGGCGGTCGACGTCATGGGAGAGGGCGTGCTGGCCGACATCGCCCGCGATCTGGTAAGGGCGATGAAGCGCGACGTCACCACCGACTGGGTCTCCCGCGACGACGTCCGCGCCAAACTCCGCTCGACGATCAAGCGACTCCTCGCCAGGCACGGCTACCCGCCGGACATGGAGCCGACGGCCATCGAGCTGGTCCTCAACCAGATGGAGACCTTCGCCGACGAGTGGTCCCCCAACGCCGACAACTGATCACCGTGGCTTTGAGGAGGACGGTCGCCGCGTGCCCAGACGCCGTCCGCTTTACGTCGCGAGAGACAGGCGGCGTTCGTGGAACTCCAGCACGCCGTTCACGCCGGAGTAACGTTTGGTGAGAACCCGGTCGAGCTGTGCGGCGCGGGCGCGGACGGGCGCGGTCATCCGGGGCGAATCGAGGCTTCGCGTGCCCAGGGCGAGTGCTTCATCCGGAGAGCCCAGGTAGGCCAGGGCGATGCCGAGATAGAGACGTGCGCTGGCCTCCCCACTGGGGAGTCGGTTGTGGACTGGTTTCGCCTCGTATGCGGTGACTGCGGCCTCGGCGCTTCGTCGGGCTCGCTCGAAATCTCCGAGCGCGAGCCACGCCGTTGCCGAGTAGCTGGGGATCACCGGGGCCGCACCGGAGGCTCCGGCGTCGATTCCGAAGCGCCCAAGTGCGGTGCCGGGCAACCGCTCGTAGATCTCTTGGGCTGTCCTGAACAGCGACTCGCACTCCGCGCGCCGTCCGAGATTGGCGCAAGCCCTGGCCGCTTGGGCGTTGAGTCGTACAGCAAGGGCGTGGGCCGTTGGCACCCGGGCCAGCCCTCTCTGCGCCGCCGACAGGGCTTTGTCCGGTTGGTTGGTCTGAAGCGTGATGGAGACCAAGACGTTGGCCGCGTGGCCGTACAGCTCGTCGTTCCCGGCCTGGTGGGCGTGCTCGAAGGCGTCGATGGCGTAGGCGTGGGCGGTCGCCGGGTCGCCCAGGTCATGGGCCAAGCTCGCGAGCTGCTGGGAGAGCAGTCCGGCGTACACGTACAGCTCGCGGCCCTCCCTGAGGGTGTGCGGGCTGCGGATGAGCTGGTCCACACGCTGACGGTAGGCGCGGGCCACCGTGAACACGTCGGTGGGCGAGCTGCGCCGGGAGTTGGTAACGATATCGGTGATCACGACTTCGAGGTGGTCGAGGGCGCTCCGTCCGATGGCGGACTGACCGGCCCTGCGGGTGAACTCCATGGCCTCGTCGGCGGCGTCACCCAGCACCCGCCCCAGGGCGGCGGCCAGCCCCACTCTGAACACGTCGCGGCGGTTCGTAGGATCACCTGCTTCCTCGGCGGATCGACCCTCATTGTCCGCCGCGCCGTCGAACGGGCTCAATGTCCCCGCCGGTGCGAACAGGATGGCCTCGGGGATGCCCATGGCCCGGCTGAACAGCAGCCGATAGCGCTCGCTGACCATCATGGTCGCGCCCGACTCCCAGCGGCGGATCGTCCGCACGAGATCTTCATGGCCGGGCAGGTCGCGCCCGTGGTCACCGGCCGTCTCGCGCAGTAGCCGCGCCGTGGTGTGGACGTCCCAGCCCCGCGCCTTGCGCTCACCGCGCACCCGCACCGCCCATGCGGGAGGCGCCCCCTTCTCGGCCCCGGCCATCGCCTCCGCCTCTCCGATCTCCGGCGACACCCGTCGTGTCCGCCGTCATCGACCATTGTCACGCTGCGCGACCGATCGTGCACGACTTCTACTGACATCGATGTGATCGGCAACCGGAAGGTGGACATGCGCGGTGGACGAGCGGCTGGCGTACAACATGGCGGCGGGGCGGGAACTGGCTCGGCGGCTGCCGTGCTGGGTGGTCTGGTACGGCGAGCACACCGGCCGTTTCTGGGCGGTACCCAAGGCGGCGGGCCTGTCGGCCGTGCCGCATCTTGAGGCCGTGACCCCCGGAGAACTCGAACGTGCGGCACGGCACGTTGAGCGAGCCCTCGCCGAGGAGGGGCAGATCCCTCTCCACGAGTCAGATGCCCGGCAGGCGCCCCCTTTCGGGACCGGCGGGCCGGGCAGGTCTCCGCGAACCGGGGGCGCGCCACCGAACCGGAAGGCGGGCCCTTTCCGGTGACCGTGGACAGGGTGCTCGACGCCCTCTGCCGCGAGCTGCGGGTGCTCAGAATCCCGGCCGACGACCGGGACGTGTCGCCGACGGCGGGCGGAGACCTCATCCTCAGCCTCGCGCCGGGACTGATCGTCTGGGTGGGCACCGAGTGGTACCGGTGGATCGGCGACGGGGTCAGATGGCGGTGGCACACGGTCAGGGACCCGGCGGGGGCCGCCCGCCTGATCAACCGGGTCTACGGGCGCCGAGGGAACGAGCCTGCCGGAGGAAACGACGCCGTGCCGCGATGAGCCCTTCCCGATGCTCCACGCGGGCGCCGCGCCGGGCCGCTCCCTCGCTAGCCGTCCAGCGGGGGAGCCTCGACGGGGCAGCACGGATGGGTGCGGGAGGCGCCCAGGACGTTCTCCCTGATGGTGAGGGAGGTGATCAGCGCGGCGGCGCCCATCATCGCCGCGGCGATCAGCATCGTGGTGTGGAACCCGGCGGTGAAGACGGGCGGGGAGTCGAAGGCGTCGCCGGTCAGGCCGGCCAGCGGCGGGATCGCGGCGACCGCGAGCAGCCCGCCGGTCCGGGCCACGGCGTTGTTGACCCCGCTGGCCACCCCCGCGTAGCGCTCGGCGGCGGTGGCCAGCACGGTCGCGGTGAGCGGGGCGACCGCGGCCGACAGTCCCAGCCCGAACAGGGTCGTCGCCGGCAGCACGTCCACGACGTAGGACGAGCCCTCGCCGATCCGTGACATCAGCAGCATCCCGGCCGCGCAGGTCAGGATGCCGGCCGTCATCGGGATCCGGGGGCCGATCCGCTTGGCCAGCTCACCCGCCGGGGCCGACAGCAGCAGCATCAGGACCGTCGCCGGGATCAGCGCGGCCCCGGCCGCCGCCGGGGAGAAGCCCGCCGAGACCTGCAACTGGACGACCAGCAGGAAGAACACCACTCCCATCGCGGCGTACATGACGAACGTCACCACGTTGACCGCGGTGAACACCTTCGAGGTGAAGACCTCGACGGGTACGAGCGCGCCGGGTGAGCGCCTGATCTCCAACCGGACGAACGCGGTGCCCAGGAGCAGGCCCGCCACGAGCGGGATCGTCTCCAGGCCGATCAGGCCGTAGGTGATCCCGGTCAGCGCCAGCGCGGCCAGCGTCGCGCCCAGCACGTCGAACCGGCCTCCAGCCCGCACGTCCCTGCTCTCCGGCACGTGCCGTACGGCCACCGCCACCACCAGCACCGCCGGCGGCAGGTTGATCAGGAACACCCATCGCCAGCCGGCCGTCTGGACCAGCCATCCGCCGAGCAGCGGGCCGATGGCGGCGGCCACCCCGCCCAGCCCCGACCAGGCCCCGATCGCCCTGGGCCGGTCCTCCCGGACGAAGGACGCCTGGATGATGGCGAGGGAGCCGGGGGTGAGCAGCGCCCCGCCGACGCCCTGCAGCGCCCGGGCCGCGATCAGCGTCTCGATGGTGGGGGCCAGCCCGCACAGGGCCGAGGCGATCGCGAACCAGACGACGCCGATCAGGAAGACCTTGCGCCTGCCGTAGCGGTCGCCGAGCGAGCCGCCCAGCAGGATCAGCCCGGCCAGGGTGAGGGTGTAGGCGTTGACGGTCCACTGCAGGCCGGCCATGTCGGCCTTGAGATCGGCGCCGAGCGCGGGCAGCGCCACGTTGACGACCGTGCCGTCCAGCATGGCCATCCCCGAGCCGAGCACCGTGGTGAGCAGGACCCAGCGGCCGGAGGCCGAGCTGAGCCGTATGCGGCCGTTGTCCATAACCTTCATCTTGACTGACCGTTTTTGCCCGTCCAGTCCGGAGGAAGGATTCTCGAAGTGTCGGTGATCTCTGGTAGGACGTGGTCTGTCACGTTTCGCCTGACAGGAGCCCTGGATGGACCACACCGAGTTCAACGACGAGGTCGACGACCTCTACCGCGGAAACTACGCCGGCCTGCCGATCGCGGACCTGAGCTCCGCCGACGTGCGGACACTCGCCGCCGGTGAGGTGGTATGGCAGATCTCGGAGGACGCGTACGACTCGAAGGAGACCTTCGAGGAGCTGTTCGGCCGTTTCCTGGAGACGGTGGCCACCGCCGAGGTCAGGGCGATCAGCATCGGTGGATGGGGCGAGGCCTACGAGAGGAGCTCGGCGGACGTCGTCCGGCTGCTCGTGGAGAACGCCGCCCGGTTCCCGGCGCTCCGGCTGCTCTTCTTCGGGGAGATGTCGTCGGAGGAGTGCGAGATCTCCTGGATCCAGCAGAGTGACGTCACCCCGTTGCTGGAGGCGTTCCCGCTGCTGGAGCGGCTGGACGTCAGGGGAGGGACCGGGCTGGAGCTGCGCCCGGTCAGGCACGCCAACCTGCGGATGCTCCGGGTCGAGACGGGTGGGCTGCCCGCCTCGGTGGTCCGGGGTGTCGCCGAGAGCGAGTTCCCCGCGCTGAGGTACCTGGAGCTGTGGCTGGGCGTCTCGGGGTACGGCGGGGACGCCACGGTGGCGGACCTGGCGCCGATCCTGTCGGGGGAGAGGCTGCCCGCGCTGCGGCACCTGGGGTTGCAGGACAGCGAGATCCAGGACGAGATCGCGGCGGCGGTGGCGTCGGCTCCGGTGGTGGCGCGGCTGGAGTCGCTGGCCCTGTCGATGGGCGTCCTCACCGACGAGGGTGCCGAGGCGCTGCTGTCCGGCCAGCCGCTGACCCACCTCAGGCGCCTCGACCTGCACCACCACTTCATGAGCGACGCGATGACGAGCCGCGTCGAGACGGCCCTCGCGGGCGTCGAGGTCGACGTCTCGGAGCAGGAGGAATCGGACGGCGAGTGGCGTTACGTCGCGGTGGCCGAGTAGCCTCGCCGATCCGCCCCGGCCGACCCGCGCACGAGTCTCCCCAACGCGCCACGTCGCGATCAGTGAACAGGTTCTTTCATGATCCATGAGCGTATGACGTCCCTCGCCGGGCGTGCTGCCGCAATCCCACCACAGGACCCGGCGTTACGCGGAGGTGCCGGAGCGACCGCGCTGACGGTCGTCGGCACGCCCGGGGAACGGCGGGTGACCATGTTCGCCGAGGCCTGCCTCCGCCACGGCCTGCGCGAACCCGAGGTCGTGCCGTGGACCTCCGTGCTCGAAGGTGCGGAGATCCGGCTGGAGCCGGGGACGCTCGTGCGGATCGAGTCGCCCGGAGGTGACGCCGCGGCCGACGCGCTGCTGCGAGGTCCGGGCGAGCCCTCCCGGGTCGGCGGCGGGGCCGCCTGGTACGCCGCCTTCACGACCGCCGTGGCGCGCGTCCGCGAGGCCGTCGAGCGGACGCCGGGAGCGGTGCTGCTCGCCGACGTCGGCGAGATCGCGGTGATGTTCGACAAGAGGCTGTGCCACGCGAGGCTGTCGGAGGCGGGAGTGCCGGTGCCGCCCGCCCTGCCCGGGCCGATCGGCGGCTACGCCGAGCTCCGCGAGCGGATGGGCGAGGCGGGATGGGGCCGGGTGTTCGTCAAACCCGCCCACGGTTCCTCGGCCTCGGGGGTCGTCGCCCTGCAGGCGTCCGGAGAGCGGGTGAAGGCGGTGACGTCGGCGGAGCCGGCCGCCGGTGGGCTGTACAACTCGCTGCGGGTGCGTTCCTACGAGGACGAGGCCGACGTGGCGGCGATCGTCGACCTGCTGGCCGATGACGGGCTCCACGTGGAGCGGTGGTTCCCCAAGGCGGGGCTCGGCGGGCGGACGATCGACCTGCGGGTGGTCGTCGTCGACGGCGCGCCGACGCACGCGGTGGTCCGCGCGAGCCGCACGCCCATGACCAACCTGCACCTCGGCGGGGAACGCGGTGATCTCGACGCGGTCAGGCGGCGGCTCGGCCCGCGCGGCTGGGAGCGGGTTCTGAAGACATGCTCGGGGGTGGCGGCGTGTTTTCCCGGGAGCCTGTCGGCCGGGGTCGATCTGATGATCGGTGTCGGCTGGCGGAACGTCGCGGTGGCCGAGGTCAACGCCTTCGGCGACCTGCTGCCCGGCCTGAACGGGATGCCGGGCGGTGGCGCGGAGGGGCTGGACGCCTACGACGCCCAGGTCAGGGCCGTCCTCGCCCGCCGTACGGCGAAGGCCGGGGCGGGGGCGGGGGCGGGGTGAGACTCGTGCGGGACATGAACGACATCGTGGGCGGCCACGACCTGCTGCTGGTGACGCTGGACACGCTCCGCTACGACGTGGCCGATGAGCTGATCGGCGCGGGGAGGCTGCCCACCCTGGCCAGGGCGCTCCCCGGCGGGCGGTGGGAACGGCGGCACAGCCCCGGGAGCTTCACCTACGCCGCGCACGCCGCGATCCTGGCGGGCTTCCTGCCCACTCCGGCCACGCCGGGGCCGCATCCCCGGCTGTTCGCGGCGGCGTTCCCCGGCAGCGAGACGACGGCTGGGACCACATGGGCGTTCGACGCCCCCGACCTGCCCGGCGGGCTGGCGGGGGCGGGCTACCATACCGTCTGCGTCGGGGGAGTGGGGTTCTTCAACAAGCTCACCCCGCTCGGTTCCGCGCTGCCGGGACTGTTCGCCGAGAGCCACTGGGATCCGGCGTTCGGGGTGACCTCGCCGACCTCGTTCGAGGCGCAGATCGCGTGCGCCGAGCGGGCGGTGGCGGGGGCGGACGGCCCGGTGTTCCTGTTCGTCAACGTGTCGGCGCTGCACCAGCCGAACTGGTTCCACCTGCCGGGCGCCACCGCCGGGCACGGTGACGACAGGCGGAGCCACGCCGCCGCGCTGGAGTACGTGGACCGGCACATCGGCCGGCTCTTCGCGCTGATGAGCGCCCGGCGGCCGGGGTTCGCGATCGTCTGTTCCGATCACGGAACCGCCTACGGTGAAGACGGATACACCGGTCATCGGATCGGCCACGAGGTCGTCTGGACCGTGCCCTACGGAGAGTTCACGATGGAGCGGGGAGAATGGCGTTGACGCCGGGTTCCGACCGGATTTCGAGTGGTTCGATCGACGCGGGACCGTACCAGGGATACGTCTACGCCTATCCGCACAAGACGGCCTACCGGCCACTGGATCCGCGCCCGTCGCTGCGGGAGGTGTGGGAAAAGGAGCCGTCCGGCAGTCTCTTCCTCTACCTGCACATCCCGTTCTGCGAGATGCGCTGCGGGTTCTGCAACCTGTTCACCCGGACCGGCGCCCCCGAGGAACTCGTCGCCGCCTACCTGGACGCCCTGGAGCGTCAGGCGAACGCCGTACGGGACGCGCTGGACGACCCCCGGTTCGTCACCGCGGCGATCGGCGGCGGCACGCCGACCTACCTGAGCGCGGCCGAGCTCACCCGGATGTTCGACCTCACCGAGCGGATCATGGGCGCCGACCTGCGGGCCGTGCCGCTGTCGGTGGAGACCTCGCCCGCGACCGCGACGGCCGACCGGCTCGCCGTCCTGGCGGAGCGGGGCACGACCCGGATCTCGATCGGTGTGCAGAGCTTCGTCGACGCCGAGGCGCGCGCGGCGGTCCGGCCGCAGAGGCGGCAGGAGGTCGAGGCGGCGCTCGGCCGGATCAGGGAGACCGGCTTCGAGGCGCTCAACATCGACCTGATCTACGGGATCGACGGGCAGACCGAGCGGTCCTGGCGTCACTCGCTGGACGCGGCGCTCGGCTGGGAGCCGGAGGAGATCTACCTCTACCCGCTGTACGTCCGCCCGCTCACCGGTCTGGGCCGTCGCGCGCGCAACTGGGACGACCACCGGCTCGGCCTCTACCGGCAGGGGCGCGACCGGCTGCTCGCCGCCGGATACGAGCAGGTCTCGATGCGGATGTTCCGGCTGCCGGGATCCTCCGGCGCGACCGAGTACCGCTGCCAGAGCGACGGCATGGTCGGCCTCGGCTGCGGAGCCCGGTCCTACACCTCCGATCTTCACTACTCCTACGAGTACGCCGTGGGCGCGGGCCGGGTACGCGCGATCATCGACGACTACGTACGGCTCGCGCCGGAGGAGTTCGCGGTCGCCAACGTGGGGTTCCGCCTGGAGGACGGGGAGCGCCGCCGCCGCCATCTGATCCAGTCGCTGCTGCAGGCCGAGGGGCTGGACACGGCCGCCTACCGCGAGCGCTTCGGCGCCGAGGCGGCGGCCGACTTCGGCGGGGAACTGGAGCGCCTGGCGGCCCGGGGCTGGCTGGAGACCGTGCGGGCCGGTGAGACCCGCCTCCGGCTCACCCCCGAGGGGCTCGCCCACTCCGACGCGATCGGCCCGGCGCTGTTCTCCGGCGGGGTCCGCGAGCTGATGGCGGGATACGAGGACAGATGAGCGAGCGCGCGAGGGTTCACCTCCCCGTCCTCCAGGGACTCGGGGGAGAGGACCGTGCCGGAGGCCACCTGACGATCCTGTATCGGGGGCCGCTGTCGAGCTGCGACTACGACTGTCCCTACTGCCCGTTCGCCAAGCGCCGCGACAGCCGCGAGGGGCTGCGGCGGGACCGGGCGGCGCTGGAGCGCTTCACCGGGTGGGTGGCGGAGCGGAAGCACCCGATCTCGATACTGTTCACGCCCTGGGGCGAGGGGCTGGTCCGGTCCTGGTACCGGCGGGCGATGGTCGAACTCAGCCGTCTCCCGCACGTCCGCCGGGTCGCCATCCAGACCAACTTCAGCTGCCGCCCCGGCTGGCTGGCCGAGGCCGACCTGGACACGCTCGCCCTCTGGGTGACCTACCACCCCGGCCAGGTCGACTACGAGCGCTTCCTGGACAGGTGCCGTGACCTGGTCACCCGCGGGGTCCGATTCAGCGTCGGCGTCGTCGGGCTGCCCGAGCACCTGGACCGGGCCCGGCGCCTGCGGGCCGACCTGCCCGCCGAGGTGTATCTGTGGGTGAACGCCGCCGAGGGGCACCTGTACACCGACGACGAGGCCGCCCACTGGACCGAGATCGACCGGCTCTTCCCCTACAGCCGCACCCCGCACCGCAGCTCCGGGCAGCCCTGCCGTACGGGGGACACCGTCATCTCGGTGGACGGCGAGGGCACCGTACGGCGCTGCCACTTCGTCCCGGCCGTCCTCGGCAACCTCTACGACGGGACGTTCCGCCCGGAGGCCAGGGCCTGCCCGGCGGCCCTGTGCGACTGTCACATCGGCTATGTCCACCTGGAGCGGACCGGCCTCTACGACGTCTTCGCCGACGGGATCCTGGAGCGTATCCCCCGTGTGAACCCGGTCCCGGGCGACGGATCCGGCGGACCTCAGGTCTCCCGGGCTGGGCGGTAGTCGGTCTCGGACAGGTTGAAGGTCCAGGCCACGCCCTCCCGGGCGGTGCTGATGGACGGCGGGACGCGCAGCCAGTACTTACGGAAGGTGCCGTCGGGCTCGGCGGTGGAGTTGACCACCTCGACCATGACGACCGGCTCGTCCTCGGGCAGCTCGATCCGCCAGAGGACGCCCGTCTCGTCCTGGTGCAGCGGGGTCGCGCCGGACTCGGCGAGATAGCGGTCGTAGCCGAAGTGCTCCAGCATGACCCGGCGCAGCTCCGCGTTCTCCTCGGCGCGGATGCGCTGCGGGGTCAGCGTCGCCATGGAGGCGGCGAAATCGGCAGGGACGGGCATGCCGCCCCAGGCGTGCACCGCGAAGCCGTCGGGGAACAGCAGCGCCGGGCCGTCGGCGCGGTGCAGGCGCGACAGGTCGTCGAGATGCAGTTCGGAGGGACGCTCGCAGACGACGGCCACCCGTTCGAAGGGCCACCACCAGCCCGCCGACCGGGCGACCTGGACCAGCCCCTCCACCTCCGGCCTGTCCAGCGCGTCGAACAGCGACAGCCACGGCGCGTCCTGCTGGCCCAGCACGGCGTCCAGGGTGGAGGCGCGCAGCGCGGCCGCGAGCGTCTCCGACTCCTCCGTCGCGGCGATGCCCCGGCGGATCTGGGTGATCAGCCTGTTCGCCGGATCCCAGAGCCGCCCACCGGTCAGTGACCAGGCCAGTGACCAGGTCGTGATGCCGAGCGAGGCGTGCGCGTCGGCCCTCGCCCGCTCCCACGGCCCGGTCCGCACCGCGTCGCGCACCGGTCTTTCGGCGCCGAGCGCGGCGACGGCCCTCGCGCCCTCGGCGGGGGAGCCGACCCAGATGATCTTCTCGGGCTCGGCCAGCCCGGCGATCCGGTAGGCCAGCCGTACTCCCGCCTCCGCGCCGGGACGGTCGGCGGGGCCGGTCTGGAAGGCCACCCGCTCCCAGCGGAGGGCGGCGGCGGTCAGGACGTCGGCCAGCTCTGTGGTGACGGTCAACTTCGCGGGTCTCCTCGAAAGTCAGTCGGCGACGACGCGGAAGGCGCCGGGGATGTATTCGCGCTGGCGCTGCACGCGGTACCAGCCCTTGGGCAGGGAGATCGCGGCGTGTTCCTCGTGGACGACGCGCCCGCCGGCGGGGACGTGGAGGAAGTCGGGGTCCATCGGGCGCAGGCCGCGGACCAGAGTGCCCGAGCCGACCACCGCGTGGGCGTGGCCGGTGGCCTCGCCCAGGGCCAGCACCAGGCGGCCGTGGGCGTCACGCGGTACGGACGGCGAGGTCAGCGCCGAGGCGGGCACGGCCTCCTCGCGGACGGGCACGATCAGGATGTCTCCCTGGCGGTACATCTCGTATGCTCCTCGAATCGGGGGTGATCGAAAGCTATCGGCCGCCGCCGACATTTTTTCCTCCCGGCGGACCGTTCCTCCCGGCGGACCGGGACCGGGCGATCACCGCGCCGCGCGTCCGGTTCGCCCTCTTCCGTTGAGGTTCATCGTTGACGGCCTTGCGCCCCGGCGGGTGAGATCCCGCCCGCCGGACATGGGGCGAGCCCGGCACCCCACGGTGACGCCGGTCCCTCGTGGTGACGCCGGTGATCCGGGAGGCCCGTGTGGGGCGGTTCAGGCGCCCAGCCCGCGCAGGACGAACCCGCAGACGATCGTCTCGGCCTCCTCGGGCGTCACCGTGCCGCTGAGCAGCGGCACCCGTTCGGCGCCGATGACGGCGAGGATGATCCGGGCGGTGGCGGTCACATCGGGAGCCTGGAAGTCGCCCGAGGCCACGCCGCTGTCGATGATGCCGGTCAGGATGCGCTGCATCGGCGCGACGTGGTCGGCCAGCCGCTGGTAGGCGTCGGGGCCCAGGGCCGCCGACAGGTCGGCGGGGCCGGGATGGGGGTGGGCGAGCAGCCCGGCCAGCTGGAGCCTGACGAACACCCGCAGTCGCTCGACGGGGGAGGCCTGCCCGTGCAGCTCACGCTCGTAGCTCTCGATGAAGTAGTGGGTCACCCGCTCGGTGAAGGCCAGCAGCAGCGCGGCCTTGTCGGGGAAGTAGTTGTAGAGAACGGTCCGGGTGATCCCGGCCTCAAGCGCCACGTCCGTCATCGAGATGGTGTCGATGCCCTGGTCGCGCGAGAGGCGCGAGACGGCCTGCAGGATCCGGTCCTGGGTCTGGGCGCGGTGCTCGCCGATGGTCGCGGCCGAAATCCGGGGCATGCTCCCATGGTCGCACAGTGCCGGTGGTGCGGCCGGGCCGTTCCCGCCGGGGTTTCGGGGACGGCACTCCGGGGTTTCCGGGGCCGTCCTCCTGCCCCGCCGCCCGGCCTCGCGCCGCGTCCGCGCTCTCCGGTGCCGTGCCCCGCGGCGCCGCGTCCCGGGTGTGAAACGCTCCGGTGCGGCATGCCGTACCGGAGCGTTCGCCGTGCGTGCGGCAGGTCGGGCAGTGGGTCAGGCGACGAGCTCGGCCCGCGCCACCCGGCCGAGGTCGGCGAGGACCTCGGTGTTGAGCTGGTAGGCGAGTCTGGTCTCGCCGATGATCCGCTGCTTCTCCGCCTCGTCCACCGGGAGCGCGTCGAGGCGGGCGCGGTAGTCGTTCTTGAAGCGGGGCAGGCTGCCGACCTCGTCGAAGAGGTAGAAGTCGACGCCGCCGCCCGGCTGGTAGCCGTAGATCTTCTGCAGCTCCATCCGGATGAACTGCCCGCCGGACAGGTCGCCCATGTAGCGGGTGTAGTGGTGGGCGATGTGGCCGCCCGGCCAGTCGGCGACCTGCTCGATCCTGGCGACCAGCGTCCTGGTCGGCCTGGACGGCTCGATCCTGGACCTCCAGTCGGCGCCGTAGATCGTCTCCAGGTCACGGATCAGCGCCTCCTCGCGGTAGAGCACGGGGAAGACGAACGGCCCGGCGACGGGGTCGTCGGCGAGCGCGCGGGAGGCGTTGTCGAGGGCGACGTAGGCGAAGTAGTGCTGGGCCACCAGCTCGCCGTAGGCCTCGCGGCTGAGCCGGCCCGCCATCAGGGCTTTGAGGTAGCCCTCGTCCTCGGCGGACTCGTGGTCGCTCCAGGTGGCGTTTCTGAGTACTTCGGAGAAGGGCGACTCGCTCATGATCACTCCGCGTCAGAAGGGCTTTTCATGACACAGTGTCACAAAGAGCGGGAACCCTCGTCAAGTCGATGACGACACCTTGTCATTAAAACATCCCGGCAGGGGCGACCGGCCGGCGGTGTCGTCGACGGCCCGGCGCGACCCGGGAGGCGCCCGCGTGATCGGAGGCCGGAGGGGGCCGTGCCGGTGGCCCGGAGGTCGGGCCGAGGTGACCCGATACGCCCTCCCATGGAGAAAAATTACACCATTACCATCGCTCACAGCGAACACGCTCAATGTCGGGAACAATCCTGCGCTCCCATTAATTGAGCCTGTATAACTCAACCCCTGGAGTGCAGATGAGTGAGAGTTCGGTCCTCCCGGTCCTGCCGCTCGACGACGAGGTCGTGCTCCCGGGCATGGTCGTCCCGCTGGACCTGTCCGAGAACGAGGTCCGGGCCGCGATCGACGCGGCTCGGGCACTCGCCGAGAACAAGCCGGAGGTGCTGCTCGTCCCCCGCATCGACGGCAGGTACGGTTCCGTGGGGGTCAAGGCCGTGGTCGAGCAGGTCGGCAGGCTGCCGGGTGGCGAGCCCGCGGCCGTGGTGCGCGGCGTCGGCCGGGTCCGGGTGGGTGCGGGCACGACGGGTCCCGGCGCGGCCCTGTGGGTCCAGGCCACCCTGATCGACACCGTCAAGGTGGGCCCCCGCGCCGAGGAACTGGCCAAGGAGTACAAGGCGCTGGCCACCACCATCCTGCAGAAGCGGGGCGCCTGGCAGGTCGTCGACGCGGTCAACCAGATGAACGACCCGTCGGTCCTCGCCGACAACTCCGGCTACGCCCCCTGGCTGACCACCCGGCGCAAGGTCGAGATTCTGCAGACCGCCGACCCCGCCGACCGGCTTTCGATGCTGGTCGAGTGGTCGCGCGAGCACCTGGCCGAGCTCGACGTGGCCGAGACGATCCGCAAGGACGTCCAGGAGGGCATGGAGAGGCAGCAGCGCGAGTTCCTGCTCCGCCGGCAGCTCGCCGCGGTCCGCAAGGAGCTGGCCGAGCTCAACGGTTCCTCCCCGGAGACCGAGGAGGAGGACTACCGGGCCCGCGTCGAGGCGGCCGACCTGCCGGGCAAGGTGCGCGAGGCCGCGCTCAAGGAGGTCGACAAGCTGGAGCGGACCTCCGAGCAGTCTCCCGAGACCGGCTGGATCCGCACCTGGCTCGACACCGTCCTCGACATTCCGTGGAACGAGCGGACCGAGGACTCCTACGACATCACCGCGGCCCGCGCCGTCCTGGACGCCGACCACACCGGACTCGACGACGTCAAGGACCGCGTCATCGAATATCTCGCCGTCCGCGGGCGCAGGGCCGAGAGGGGGCTCGGCGTGGTCGGCGGCCGGCGCAGCGGCGCCGTGCTGGCGCTGGCGGGCCCTCCCGGAGTCGGCAAGACCTCCCTCGGTGAGTCCGTCGCCCGCGCGATGGGCCGCAGGTTCGTCCGCGTCGCCCTCGGCGGCGTCCGCGACGAGGCCGAGATCCGCGGTCACCGCCGCACCTACGTCGGCGCCCAGTCGGGGCGGATCGTCCGCGCGATCCGCGAGGCCGGCTCGATGAACCCGGTCGTGCTGCTGGACGAGGTGGACAAGGTGGGCTCCGACTACCGGGGCGACCCGACCGCCGCGCTGCTGGAGGTGCTCGACCCGGCGCAGAACCACACCTTCCGGGACCACTACCTGGAGGTCGAGCTCGACCTCAGCGACGTGCTGTTCCTGGCGACCGCCAACGTGCTGGAGGCCATCCCCGGCCCGCTGCTGGACCGCATGGAGGTCGTGACACTCGACGGCTACACCGAGGACGAGAAGGTGGCGATCGCCCGCGACCACCTGCTCCCGCGCCAGCTCGACAAGGCCGGCCTCACCGCCGAGGACGTCACCGTCACCGAGGACGCCCTGCGCAGGCTGGCCGGCGAGTACACCCGGGAGGCCGGTGTCCGGTCCCTGGAGCGCTCGATCGCCAGGATCCTGCGCAAGGTGACCGCCAACGTCGCGCTCGGCGAGGCCGGACTGCCCGTGACGGTGGGGGACCTGGTTCCCTACCTGGGCCGTCCGCGCCACGTGCCGGAGTCCTCGCTCCCGGAGTCCCGCCAGCGTACGGCGGTGCCGGGTGTGGCGACCGGTCTCGCGGTCACCGGGGCGGGCGGCGACGTCCTCTACGTCGAGGCGTCCCTGGCCGATCCGGAGACCGGTGACACCGGTTTGACCCTGACCGGCCAGCTCGGCGACGTCATGAAGGAGTCGGCCAGGATCGCCCTGTCCTACCTGCGCTCGCGGGGCGCGGAGCTGGAGCTGCCGGTGGCCTCCCTGAAGGACCGCTCGGTGCACGTCCACTTCCCCGCGGGGGCGGTGCCCAAGGACGGCCCGTCGGCCGGGGTCACCCTGACCGCGGCCCTGGCCTCGCTGCTGTCGGGCCGTCCGGTCAGGGGCGACGTGGCCATGACCGGCGAGGTCTCCCTCACCGGCCGGGTGCTTCCGATCGGCGGGGTCAAGCAGAAGCTGCTGGCCGCCCACCGGGCGGGCATCACCACCGTGCTGATCCCGGCCCGCAACGAGCCCGACCTGGACGACGTCCCCGAGGCCGTCCGTGACGAGCTCACCGTTCACGTGGTGAGCGACGTGCGCGAGGTCCTGGAGATCGCGCTCACTCCGGCCACGGCCGCCGAGCCCGCCGCGGCCTGACCCGTCCCCGGAGGCTCCGGCCTCCGGGGACGACTCAGATTTCTCCGAGCTTTCCCTCTTTTCCCCCGTATGTGACTGGTATCACATGAAATATCGGGAATTAAGGTAAGCGAGCCGCACGTTGAGGCAGACGTGAACGTGGCACATCCTCTCGGCACGACCCCGCAGGGCCGGGTCGTGTGTCGTGGCGGGTGTATGCGCATGTGTGAGATGCCGGGCGTACGAGCCACGGGCTGTACGCACTCCACGCGCTGAACTCCGCCGCCACCCGTTCTCCTCTCCGAAGGCCCCGAAACCATGACCTGCCCCGCGGACGACCTCGTCCTGCGCCGCCTGAGCCACCTCCCCTTCGACCCCGGCACGCGCTAGCCGTTCCCCGGCCACGAGTCCTTTTTGGTGATCCGTCCACGGTGGGGAACAGCTGTGATTGATGTGTCAGGCCTGCGGAAGGTCTATCGAGACCGGAACCGCGAGGTGGTCGCCGTCGAACGCGTCGACCTCCACGTCCGGCGGGGGGAGGTCTTCGGCGTGCTCGGGCAGAGCGGTGCCGGCAAGAGCACGCTGCTGCGCTGCGTGAACCTCCTCGAACGCCCCACGGAGGGCACCGTCACGGTGGCCGGCCGTGAGCTGACCGCGCTGGGAGAGGCCGAGCTGCGCGGAGCCCGGCAGCGGATCGGGATGATCCACCAGCACTTCGCCCTGCTCTCCTCCCGGACGGTCGCCGGCAACGTGGCGTTCCCGCTGGAGGTCATGGGGATCGGCAGGGCCGAACGCGCCAGGCGAGTCGCCGAGCTACTGGAGCTGGTCGGATTGGCCGACAAGGCCCGCGTGCACCCGGCGCGACTGTCCGGCGGGCAGAAGCAGCGGGTCGGCATCGCCCGCGCGCTGGCCGGCGACCCCTCGGTGCTGCTGTCCGACGAGGCCACCTCGGCTCTGGACCCCGGCACCACGCAGTCGATCCTCTCCCTGCTCAAACGCCTCAACCGTGAGCTGGGCCTGACCATCCTGCTGATCACCCACGAGATGAACGTGGTCAAGACGATCTGCGACTCGGTCGCCATCATGCGCGACGGCCTGATCGAGGAGTCCGGCACCATCCCCGAGCTGATCGCCAGACCGGGGTCCCGGCTCGCCTCGGAGCTGTTCCCCCTCCCCGCGCCCGACCCGGGAAACGTCACGATCACCTTCACCGGCCAGGCCGACGAGCCCGTCGTGTCGCAGGTGGTCCGCGAGTTCGACGTGGACGTCAACATCCTCGGCGGGGCACTGGAGGAGGTGGCGGGCGTCTCCGCCGGGCGGCTGCGGCTGCGCCTCACCGGCGAAGGCCGCGCCGCCGCCCTGGCCTACCTGGCCGGGCGCGGGCTGCTGGTGGAGGAGGCCCGGTGAACGGGCCGGCGAAAACACCCCGGACCCGGCCCGTACGACGCCCGGAGGAGATCTCATGACCTGGGACGAGATGGTTCCGCTGCTGTGGGAGGCGACCGGGCGGACCGTCCTGATGGTCGCCTGGTCCACCCTGTTCACCGTGCTGCTCGGGCTGCCGCTCGGCATCGCGCTGGTCGTCACCGACCGAGGCGGCCTGCTCCCCTCCTGGACGCTGAACCGGGTGCTCGGGCTGATCGTCAACATCGGCCGGTCGCTCCCGTTCATCATCTTGATGATCGCGGTGATGCCGCTGACCCGGATGATCGTGGGTACCACCATCGGCACCGCGGCCACCGTGGTCCCGCTGACCCTCGGCGCCGCGCCGTTCTTCGCCCGGCTGGTGGAGACCGCGCTGCGCGAGGTCGGCCAGGACAGGGTCCAGGCGGCCCGGGCCATGGGCGCGGGCCGTACGACGGTCGTCGGCAAGGTCCTGCTGCCCGAGGCGATGCCAGGCCTGGTCGCCGGGCTCACCGTGACGGTGGTCGCGCTGATCGCCTACTCGGCGATGGCCGGGGCGATCGGCGGCGGCGGCCTCGGTGACCTGGCCATCCGCTACGGCTACCAGCGTTACGAGACCGAGCTCATGGTGTTCACCATCGTCGTGCTGTTCGCCGTCGTCCAGCTCGTGCAGGTGCTCGGCGACACCGTCGCCCGGCGTCTCGCCCGCCACTGACCCCTTTTCCGTCTCCCTCCCCAGGGGCCGCCACGAGCGCGGCCCCGGTTTCCCAATCCCAAAAAGGAGCGCGTCATGCGCACGTCACTCGGAATCGCGTCCGCCGCCGCCGCACTGGTCGTGGCGCTGACCGCCTGCGGTTCGGCCGAGACCACCGCCACCACCGGCGCGGACACCGGCGCCGCGGGCAAGGGCTCCGCCACGGAGGTGCTCAAGGTCGGCGCCAGCCCCGTCCCGCACGCGCAGATCCTGACGTTCGTCAAGGACAGGCTCGCCGCCAAGGAGGGTCTCAACCTGGAGATCGTCGAGTTCACCGACTACGTCCAGCCGAACGTACAGCTCGACGAGGGCCGGCTCGGCGCCAACTTCTTCCAGCACAAGCCCTACCTGGACGACTTCAACGCCTCCAAGGGCACCAGGCTGAGCTTCCTGCGGCCGGTCCACCTGGAGCCGCTCGGGCTCTACTCCAAGAAGATCACCGACCTCGGAGGGCTGGCGCGGAACGCCACCGTGGCCCTGCCGAACGACGCCACCAACCTGGGCCGGGCCCTGAGGCTGCTGGCCGACAACGGTCTGGTCACCCTCAAGGAGGGCGTGGGCACCGCGGCCACCGAGCGCGACGTGACCGCCAACCCCAAGGGGCTCAGGTTCCAGCCGCTGGAGGCCGCGCAGCTGCCCCGCTCGCTGGAGGACGTGGACGCCGCCGTCATCAACGGCAACTACGCGCTGGAGGCCGGCCTCAAGCCCGCGGAGAACGCGCTGGTGCTGGAGAAGGCCGAGGGCAACCCCTACGCCAACGGCCTGGTGGCGGCGACCGGACACGAGCAGGACCCGCGGGTGGCCAAGCTCGCCAAGCTGCTCGCCGGCCCCGAGGTGAGGCAGTTCATCGAGCGGACCTACCAGGGCGCGGTCATCCCCGCGGCCGTCCCCGCCGCCTGAGGCCGATTCCGGAGGGACCCCGGGAAGCCGTGGCGGCGCACCATCGGAGCCACGGCTCCCACCCTTCCTTCTCACCGAACATCAAGCCGAGTAATGTTCGGCCTCATGCATCCGGGAGCCATCGCAGCAGTCTCACCTGACAGGCCCGCTGTGGTCATGGCGGGTTCCGGGCGGGTCGTCACCTACCGGGAGCTGGACGAGGAGTCCAACCGGCTCGCCCACCTGTTCCGCGCCGCCGGGCTCCGGCCGGGCGACCACATCGCCCTCATGCTGGAGAACCACCCGCTGTTCCTGGTGATCACCTGGGCCGCGCACCGGTCCGGCCTGTACTACACCGCGATCGGCTCGCAGCTGACGACCGGTGAGCTCGCCTACATCCTGGACGACTGCGACGCGCGGATCTTCATCTCCTCGGCCGGGCTGGCGGACGTGGCGACCTCGGTCACCGCGGTGACGCCGAAGGTCGAGCTCAGGCTCATGCTGGACGGCGTCGCCCCGGGGTTCGGCTCCTACGAGGAGGCGGTGGCGGGCCGGCCGGTCACCCCCGTGGCGGACGAGTGCCAGGGCGCGGACATGCTCTACTCCTCCGGCACGACCGGACGGCCCAAAGGCGTCAAGCCGCCCCTGTCCGGGGAGGCGCTGGAGCGGCAGGGAGGGCTGCTGCGGCTCATCCGGTTCCTGTTCAGGCCGTCGGCCGACAGCGTCTACCTCTCCCCGGCACCGCTCTACCACGCGGCCCCGCTGCGCTACTGCATGAACTTCCAGCGGCTGGGCGCGACGGTCGTGGTGATGGAGGGATTCGACCCCGAAGAGGCGCTCGCTCTGATCGAGAGACACGGCGTCACGCACTCACAGTGGGTGCCGACCATGTTCATCAGACTGCTCAGGCTGCCCGAGCGGACCAGGGCACGCCACGACCTGTCGTCACTGGTGTGCGCCATCCACGCCGCGGCACCCTGCCCGATCCCGGTCAAGGAGCGGATGATCGAGTGGTGGGGCCCGATCGTCCACGAGTACTACGCGGGGACCGAGGGGAACGGGCTCCTCCACGTCGACTCGGCGGAGTGGCTCGAACACCGGGGCACCGTCGGCCGATCGCTGCTCGGCACGGTCCACGTCTGCGACGAGCAGGGCGAGGAGTTGCCGCCCCGCGAGCACGGCACCGTCTACTTCTCCGGCGGCCCCTCCTTCGTCTACCACGGCGACGAGGAGAGGACGCGGGCCGCCCAGGACCCGCGGGGCCGGGGCTGGACCACCCTCGGCGACGTCGGCTACCTCGACGAGGAGGGCTTCCTCTACCTCACCGACCGCCGCTCGTACACGATCATCTCCGGAGGGGTGAACGTCTACCCGCAGGAGGCCGAGAACGTCCTGGCGGTCCACCCGAAGGTGACGGACGCGGCGGTCTTCGGCGTCCCCGACGAGGAGATGGGAGAGCAGGTCAAAGCGGTCGTCCAGCCGGTCTCCATGGAGCTGGCGGGCCCGGCGCTGGAGGCCGAGTTGATCGAGTACTGCCGTTCCCGGCTCGCCGCCTACAAGTGCCCGAAGTCGGTTGACTTCCGCCCCGACCTCCCCCGTCACGCCACTGGAAAGCTCTACAAGCGGCTCCTGCGCGAGGAGTACCGTCCGGCCACCCCCTGACCCCGGCGCTTCCCGCCGGGGTGGGGCCGTCCGCGCGACTGGGTATGGCCTCCGGGGGAACGACCGCAGTGGGGCGGAGCCACGCCCCGGGGGGAAACGACTACAGCGCGGGGGCCGCCATGACCACCTACACCCTGTCGATCGTCGAGAAGGACGCCGGGGAGACGACCGGCACGGACCTCTTCTCGCCGGACTGCCCGATCACCCTCAGCCAGCTGGGACCGTACATCCTGCTCTGGCTGACGGAACACGGCTACGAGGAGCCGGGCAGACGGGTCGTGGTGACCCCGGCCGGGCAGTCGCCGGGCGGCCCCGTCATCGCCTCCCAGGACGTGGACCTCTGACCCGCGGCCCGGCCGCGGGGGAGGAGGACGGGCGTGCCGGTTTCCGAGCCGGCGGACCGGGGCTGACCACGGTTGATAAAGCCCCCGTCAGGGGATCGGGCGCACATCGATCATCCTCTTAAGCTGCTCTTATACGCCTTCGGGCATCGTCTTGGTGTACCGGAAGCACCGGTCGCCGCTCCGGCAGTCCACGGGCGGATGTAGGACGTTGGGGGAAGACATGGACCCGAACAAGAATGAGCAGGACGGCACCCCGGCTGAGGCGACCCGTGGAAGCGAAGGCTGGAGCCAGTTCGGCAGGGTGCCGCCGCGTGCCGGCGGCTACGCCACAGGCGACCCCGTCGGGTCGCAGCCGACGCTGACACATCCGGTGCCGGAACCGTCCGCGGTGCCGGTCCGGCACGGCCTGAGCGCCCGGCAGAAGCTGGGCGTGGGCCTGGCGATGGCCGCGATGGCCGTCGGCGGTGGAGTGGCGGGGGCCTTCACGGCGACCGCGTTCGGCGGTGGCGGCGCGGTGGTCTCCTCGGAGGGCCCGATCGCCAGCCCCGTCGGTAACCTGACCACGGTGGCCGACGTCGCCAGGGCCGTCCAGCCCTCGGTGGTGTCCATCCAGATCAAGACCCCCAACGGAGGCGGCGAGGGGTCGGGTGTGCTGCTGTCGGCGGACGGCCTGATCCTGACCAACAACCACGTGGTGGAGGCCGGTGGGCAGGGCGGTCAGGTGACCGTCAAGTTCAGCGACGGCAAGACGGCCGTCGCGAAGGTGGTCGGCACCGACCCGGCCACCGACCTGGCGGTCATCCGGGCGAGCGACGTCTCCGGGCTCACCAAGGCCACGATCGGCGACAGCGACAGGCTCAAGGTGGGAGACTCCGTGCTCGCCATCGGCAGCCCGCTCGGCCTGTCGGGCTCGGTCACCGCCGGGATCGTCAGCGCGCTGAACCGCACTCTGACCGTCGGCGGCCAGCAGCGGCAGCAGTTGCCCCCCGGCTGGGGCGGGGGCATGCCGCAGGGCGGCAGCGCGCCCACCACCATCGGCGGGGCCATCCAGACCGACGCGGCGATCAACCCGGGCAACTCGGGCGGCGCCCTGGTCAACGCCTCGGGAGAGGTGATCGGCATCAACAGCGCCATCGCCACCAACGGCGGTGAGGGCAACATCGGGGTCGGCTTCGCCATCCCCATCAACACCGCCAAGCAGGTCGCCAAGCAGCTCATCGAGACGGGCAAGGTCACCCACGCCTTCCTGGGGGTGAACCTCGCCGACGCCACCGGCGACGCGGGCGGCGCCCTGGTCAGCCAGGTCACCGAGGGCAGCCCCGCGGCCCAGGCGGGCATCAGGCAGGGCGACCTGATCACCAGGATCAACGACACCCGGGTGGACGACGGCGCCACCGTGGTCGGCGCGATCCGCGGCTTCAAGCCGGGAGAGAAGGTCACCCTCGTCTACGTCCGCGACGGTCAGTCCCAGACGGTCACCGTGACCCTCGCCGAGAAGGTCGGCCAGTAGTCCCGCGAGCCCGGACACGCCGCCGGCGGTCGCCACGGCCGGCGACGTGTCCGTCTCCCCGGCCCGAAGGACATCTCGAAGAGGAGAGACCCTTCCGGGCCGTGGGCGGGGAACGCCCCCGCGACGGCGGGAGCCGGTCACCCCGGACGCGGGGGCGGCGTGACCGGCCCCCGCCCGTCGGCTCTCAGCGGCCGGCGGTCAGGGCCTCCGAGCGCCACAGGTCGCGGTAGTAGCCCGGGACGCGCACCAGCTCCCGGTGGGCGCCCCGCTGCACCACCGCGCCGTTCTCCAGGACGACGATCTCGTCCACCTTCTCCAGGCCACGCAGACGGTGTGTGACCAGCAGCGTCGTGTGCCCGTGGGTCGCGTCCAGCAGGTCCGCCATGAGAGCGTCCGCGGTCTCCTCGTCCAGGGACTCGGCGGGCTCGTCCAGCAGCAGCACCGGAGGGTCGTTCAGCAGCGCCCGCGCCAGGGCCAGCCGCTGCAACTGCCCTCCGGACACCGTCCGCCCGTCCTCACCGAGGACCGTGTCCCAGCCGATCCGCGCCACCCACCGTTCCAGCCTGGCCCGCCGTACGGCCTCCGCCAGCTCCTCCTCGTCCGCCTCCGGCCCGGCGAGCCGCAGATTGTCCCGGAGCGACGCCTGGAACACGTACGGGTCCTGGGTGAGCCCCGTCATCATCCGCCGGGTGTCGTCCGAGGACAGCTCCCCGATCTCCACCCCGTTCAGCCGGATCGTTCCAGACTCCGGTTCCACCAGGCGCATCAGCGCCGACAGCAGAGTGCTCTTGCCCGCGCCGCTGGGACCGACCAGGGCGACGCGCCGGCCGGGGGTGAGGGTCAGGCTGACGCCGTCGAGCGCCGCGGGACGGCCCGGGCCGTGCCGGACCACCAGGTTGTCGATCTCGACGGTCGGCGGCCCCCCGGGCAGGGGGGAGGGGGCGGTGGGCTCGGTCACGGCGGGCGGGGTGGCGCGGACCTCCCGCAGGCGGCGGAGGGCGGTGAGCACCCCGGTCAGCCGCTCTCCGGCCGCGGCCATCGGCAGCACCGGCTCGAACGACACCAGCGCGGTCAGCGCGAGCACCGTCGTGGCGACCCGGCCCGCCCCGGAGCCCGAGGCGACCAGCACGATCGCCAGCACCGTCAGCCCCTGGGTGAGCGCGCCCAGCCCGGTGGCCGTCGCGTTCGCCCGCGCCTGGCGGCGTTCCAGCGCCGCCAGCCGGGCGTCGGCCTCGGCGCAGGCCGCCAGTGCCCGGCCGCCGGCCCCGTAGGCCGCCAGGTCGGCGGCGCCGTGCACCAGGTCCGCGACCCTGGCCGCCTGGTCCGCCCGAGCGGGCGCGATCCGCGCCGACCAGCGCCGGGCGGCGGCCGCGGTCCCCGCGGGGATCAGCACCCCGGCCACCACCAGCCCGGCCAGCAGCACCAGCGCCGCCGCGGGCAGCAGGAACAGCCCGAGCACGACCGCGGCCACCCCGGTCACCAGGGCCGCGGCCGCCGGCAGCAGGCAGCGCACCAGCAGGTCCTGTACCGCCTCGGTGTCGTCCACCATCCGGCTGAGCAGGTCGGCCCCCCGATGGTTCAGCGGCCCGGCGGGGATGAGCGCCCGGTACAGCCGCTCCCTGGTCGTCGCCTGGGCTCGCAGGGCGACGTCGTGCCCGGCCAGGCGTTCGCCGTATCGCAGGACGCCCTTGCTCGTGGCGAAGGCCCTGACCCCGACGATCGCCACGCTCAGGGCGGCCAGCTCCGGCTGTTCGGCGGCCCTGGTGATCAGCCACGCCGCCGACCCGATCAGGCCGAGCCCGGCCAGCTCGGCGGCGGCCCCCGCCGCCGCGGCCAGGGCCAGCCGTCCTCTCATGCTCCTCACCGGGACCCTCCGATCAGCGCGGCGGGCATCACGCGGCCGTCGGTTATCCGGATCACCCGGTCGGCCAGGTCGATCATCGCGGGCCGGTGGGCCACGATCACGGCGGTACGCCCCTCGGCGAGGTGACGGGTCGCGGTCACGATCACGCCCTCGCTCCGGCCGTCGAGCCGGGCGGTCGGCTCGTCGAGAAGCAGCAGGTCGGCCGAGGGGCGGCAGAAGGCGCGGGCGAGCGCGACCCGCTGCCGCTGGCCGGCCGACAGGTTCGCCCCGCGCTCGCCGAGCACCGTCTCGTAGCCGTCCGGCAGTCCCGTGACGAACTCGTCGGCGTGCGAGGCCCGTGCCGCGGCCCGCACCTCGTCGACCGTCGCGCCGGGGGAGCCGAGGCGGATGTTGTCGGCCACCGAGGTGGCGAACAGGTGTGGCCGCTGCGGCACGAACGCCAGCCGCTCGCGCCAGGCGGTGCCGGCGACGAGCTCGACGCCGTCGATCAGGACCCGCCCCGCGACGGGGGTGACGAAGCCGAGCAGCAGGTGGAGCAGGGTGCTCTTGCCCGCGCCGCTCTCGCCGACCAGCGCGACCCGCTCACCGGGCGAGATCACCAGCGAGACGTCCTCCAGCGCCGCCTCCGACCGGCCGGGATAGCGCACGGTGACGTTCTCCAGCCGGATCTCCGGCGCGCGGCCCCGTGGTTCCCCGTCCTGTGCCGGGCGTCCCGTCCTCCTGTCCGATACGGCCTTCCCGGCCGGTACGGTCTCCCCGTTCGGCATGGTCCTCGCGCCCGGTACGGTCCCCTCGTTTGGCACGGTCCTTCCAGCCGGCGCGGTCTCCTCGTCCAGTACGGCGAAGGTCTCGTCGGCCGCGGCGACCCCCTCCATCGCCGCGTGGAACTTGTTGCCCACGTTGCGCAGCGGCAGGTACGCCTCCGGCGCGAGCAGCAGCACCAGTAGCGCGGTGGACGGTACCAGCGAACCGGACAACAGCCGCAGACCCACCGGCACGGCGACCAGCGCCAGGGACAGCGACGCTGCCAGCTCCAGCACCAGCGACGACAGGAAGGCCACCCGCAGCGTGCGCATCGTGGCGCTCCGGTGGGCGTCGGCCACCTTGCGGATCACCTCGGCCTGGTATCGCGCCCGGCCGAAGGCGCGCAGCGTGGGCAGGCCCCGGATCACGTCCAGGAAGTGCCCGCCGAGCCGCGACAGGGCCCGCCACTGCCGCTCGGTGACCGCCTTGGTGTGCATGCCGACCAGCGCCCCGAAGATCGGGATGAGCGGCAGCGTGACGAGCACGATCACCGCGCTGGCCAGGTCGGCGGCGAACAGCCGGACGAGCACCGCGATCGGCACCACGGCCGCCACGGCCGCCGCGGGAAGGTACCCCGACAGATAGGGGTCGAGCGCGTCCAGGCCCCGCCCGGCCAGCGTCACCAGCTCTCCGGAGCGACGCGAGGCCGGCCTGGCCGGGCCGAGCTCCTGCAGCCGTGACAGCAGCCGGCGGCGGAGCGCCGACTTCACCCTGGTACTGGTGTGCCCGGCCGCCACGCCCTGCACCAGACCGAGCGCGGCCCGGACGGCGACGACCAACGCCAGGAGAGCCAGCGCCGAGGTCGCGAACCGTCCGGACAGCACCCCGGCCAGCACTTCCGCCTGCACCAGGACGAGCAGCCCGGCCAGGACCGCGGCGGCCAGGCAGAGCGCCAGGTGGCGGCGGACGGCCCGCTCGCCCAACGCCAGCCGTACAAGATCCTTGTGCATGCGAACCTTAGAAGAACGACGAGACTCGATCAGCGGCACGCCGGGGACCGAACGTGCGCCACACCCATACTTGCGCACCCACCATGACCGGCGTTAACGGCATGATTATGAGACTGAGCACATTCAGCGTCCCGGTGGGCGCGGCGTACTCCAGCAGCCCCGGGCCGAGTACGGCCAGCGGCACCGCGACCGGCGTGGCCGCGGCGCACGCGGAGACCAGAAGCGCCCTCCCGCTCCGGCTCGCGCCGGTCATCTGCCCGGGGAGCCGCCAGGAGGCGAAGGTCCAGCCGTGGAAGGCGAACGCCGCCGCGACCACCACCCCGCAGGCCAGGCCGGGCAGGCCGACCGGCGGCCCCGACAGGCCGCCGGCGATCGCGGCCAGGGCCATGCCCCAGCTCAGCGCCAGGCCGTACGAGCCGGCGCAGATCACCCGGTCCCAGGCCGCCGGATCCTGCGCAACCCTCGCCCCAGCACGAGCAGCGCGACCCCGCCGATCACGCCGACGAGCATCTGCAGGATGTCCAGGCCGCGGGCGACCGGCACGAACCAGCCGGGCCAGGCCGCGTGGGCCGCCGGACCGGTGGGGAAGACCCGCCAGATCAGGCTCCACAGCAGCGTGGTCAACGGCACGCTGACGAACAGCAGGGCGGCCGGCCTGCGCCCCGCCGGGACCGACAGCGTCTCCTGGTAGTCCGGCGCGACCTCGCCGATCGAGCCGAACCCCTCGACCGCGGCCCGCTCGGCCCCGGCCCGGTCCAGCCCGCCGTGCTCCAGCGCCTCGGCGGCGTCGAGCAGGCTGTCGCGGGCCTCGGCCACCAGATCGATCTTCGGGCCTCTGGGGCCCCTGAGGACGCGGCGGAGCCCGGTCACGTAGTCGTCGATGACCCCGGCGTCCGTCATGCCCGCCTCCCGCTCCGTGGCCCCCCGCGAGCCTCTCGCCGCACATTGTCACAGCCGAGGCGGATCGGCACATCGGGGATCGACCCTGAGAGGACCCCGAGCCGGCCGGGAACGACCCGGGTCAGGGCAGGAACTGGGTCGGAGGCGAGGACGCCCGGGGCGGAGCGGGGCGGCGTGCGGCGTGCGAGGCCGAGCCCATCAGCAGGCCGCCCGCCGCGATCGCCGCGATCGCGGCGACCAGCGTGAACCATCCCACAGCCCGGCCCATCCGCAGGCCGTAGCCGCTGAGGATCCAGTGGAGCGACAGCAGCCAGCGGCCGGACGAGCGGCTGGTGACACGGCGCATCTCCATCGCCCCGAAGGCGAAGTCGGCGGCGGTGTCCTTGTCGTCCACCCCGGTGCGGAGCCGGGAGTAGAGCACGGCGAGCCGATGCGCGGTCGGCGGCTCCGCCTCGGAGCGGGACCAGCCGCGCCAGGCGTGCTCGTCGGCCAGGGTGCGCCGCCGGGTCCACCACCGCAGCGGTGGCCAGCGCAGCGCGAACCGCACGCCGCGCGGGGTGGTGGCGAACGCGCACCGGGTCAGCCGGAGCCGCTCGGGGGTGCGGATCCCGGTGAACCGGCAGGTGCGGAGATCGACGTTGCGCAGCTCCAGGGCCTCGGCCTCCACCTCGCGCAGCGAGCTCACCCTGGAGGTGCCCCGTCCGTCGACCGTGGCCGGGCCGCGCAGCGTCGCCCCCTCAAGGTCGGCGTCCGCGCCGTCGAGCCGTACGGCCAGCCGCCCGGTCACCCGCATCCGCCGCAGGTCCACCGGGCAGTCCCGGGCGATCAGGTCGAGGCCGTTGCCCGCCCACGCCCCGGTGAGGCTGAGACGGCGGCCGACCGCGGTGGGGGCCAGGCAGCCACCCGCCCAGAACCGGGCCGCCTCGAAGCCGGCCAGCCTGCCGAACTCCACCTTCCGCAGCGACACCGCCCGGCCGAACCGGCACCCCCGGAAGGTCGCGTCACCGTCGAAGCGGGTGCCGTCGAAGGTGGCGAAATCATGGAGGTCCGCTCCTTCGAAGGAGGCGGTCCTGCCGAACCTGGCCGCGCTGAACAGCGCGTCCCTGCCCACGGACATCCGGTCGAAGGCCGCGTGCCCGGCGACCGTGATGCCGTGCAGTGACAGCTCCCTGGCGAACCTGACCTCGCGGAAGGAGACGTTTCCCGCGAATCGCGCCCCGACGAACGAGGCGAGCCGCCGGAAACCGGCCTGGTCGAAGGAGACGTCCCCGGTGAACACGACGTCGCCGAACCTGGCCTCCTCGGGGAAGGCCGCGAGGTCGAACCTGGCCCGGCCCAGGCGGCGGTGTGTGGCGGTCAGGACTCGCTCCAGCAGATCCCTGCCCACGGTGGTGCCCCGCAGGTCGACCGCGGCGCCGGGGGAGAGGCCGCGGATGACCTCGTCGAGCTCGTGGTGGTCGAGATGGGCCAGGCAGCGCCCGTAGGGGAGCCGTGCCGATCCGGCGCATTCGGGGGAGGCGGCGCAGGTGACCCAGCCCACGTCCAGACTTCTCATGAGTCAGTGATACCCCAGACGAAGGGGAAAACGAGCTCCAGGTCACGGCAAGCTATAAATGATGCCTTTTGGTCGACATGAAGTGCCAAGATTCTCCAATTTAACCTTCTATGCACTTTTAAGTAAGTATGGGCAGATCAATCCGGCTCTACGCTCCCGGTCGTGTGCGCCGGGCCGCCACCCTGGCGCCGGGAACGTGCTCGGCGGGCTCGGGCTGCCCGCGCGCGGCGGGCGCGGTCGGCCCCATCGCCGGCCGGAGCGGCTCCGGGCGGCCCGGTGGAACCGGCCCGAACCAGTTCGGCCTGTGTTTCCACGGTGGTGCACCGGTAGAGGTCGAGGGGAGAGGGCCGTACCCCGGTGTGGCCCTCCAGCGCCTCCTGTAGCCGGAAGATCATCAGTGAGTGCCCCCCCACTTCGAAGAAGTTGACCGACGTGGGGACCTCGGAGATCTGCAGGACCTCCGCCCACGCGGCGGCGACCTGGGCGACAGAGGTGCCGGACGCCGGGCTGTTCCGCTCGCTCCGCCGAGCCATCTGATCCTGTGCCTTCGCGCGCTCAGCGAGCGCCGCCCGGTCCACCTTGCCGTTGGCGGTGACAGGAAAGGTGTCCATGACTCGCAGCCGCGCGGGGATCGCCACCTCGGGCAGTCTCCTGGCCAGCCGCTCGCGGGTAAGAAGTGAGTCCATGTCGTGGTCGGCCAGGACGAACCCGATCAGCCGGGTCCGCTCGGTGTCCAGGACGACCACGGCCTCCCGGATGCCCGGGCAGGCGCGCAGTGCCGCCTCGACAGCACCGAGCTCCACTCGGTGGCCACGGATCTTGACCTGGCTGTCGCGCCGCCCCAGGAACTCCAGTGTGCCCGCCTCCGTCCAGCGCACCAGATCACCTGTGAGGTACATCCGTGCTCCGTCCCCGGCGAACGGGTCCTGGAGGAACGCGCGCCGGGTGGCGTCCGGACGCCCGAAGTAGCCGCGGGAGACCCCGGCGCCGCCGATACACAGCTCGCCGGTGACACCTGGCGGCACCAGCCGCCGCGCGTCATCGAGCACATAGAGCCGGGCACCGGGTACAGGACCGCCGATGTCCACCGGGCCGGAAGCGGCGCAGCGCCGGTAGCTCGCCCATATCGTCGTCTCGGTCGGCCCGTACTCGTTGACGAGGGCGGTGTCGCCGAGCGCGGCGGTGTGCCGTAGGAGCAGGGCCTCGGGGAGGACCTCACCGGCCACGATCACGGTGGTCAGCGACCGCAGCCGGTGCAGCCCGTCCCGTTCACCGGCCGCGAGGATCATGGCGTACAGGGAGGGCACACACAGCAGGTGCGTCACCTCGTGCCGCTCGACGAGCCGGACCAGCCGCTCGGGGTCACGGAACTCGTCCTGACCGGCGATGATCAGCCGTCCGCCCGCGGTGAGTGTGCCCCACAGACCGGCGGCCGAGGAGTCGAACGCGAGGGGGGACAGCAGGAGGAAGACCGGTTCGCCGGGGTAGACCTGGCGGCGCGCCAGAGTGGAGGCGGCCAGCTGGCCGTGCTCGACCAGCACGCCCTTGGGCGTGCCGGTGCTCCCCGAGGTGTAGACGAGATACGCGGCGTCCTCGGGCCCGGCGGTCACCGTGGGACGGACCGCGCCGGTGCCGGTGCCCGCCGCTCCATCGGTGCCACCGGTCCGGACGGCCGGTTCGTCGGCCTGGACGATGGGCAGACTCAGGCCGGCCAGGCGCTGGTCGACCCGGCCGGTGACCACCACGGCCGCGACCCGCGCGTCGGCGAATATCGAGGCTATCCGCTCATCGGGGCCGGCCGGGTCGATGGGGACGTAGGCGGCCCCGGCCCTTACCGTGCCGAGGACGGCGGCCACGGCGGCGGCGGAACGTTCGGCCAGGATGCCGACCCGGTCGCCGCGTCCGACGCCGGCCGCGATGAGACGAGAGGTGATCCGGGCCGCCCACGCGTCAAGCCCGCCCCGGCTCACCTGCTCCTCGCCGCACGCCACGGCGAGGCGGCCGGGGTCCTTGGCCGCGGCTTCCGCGACGAGGGTGTGGACCGGTACCTGGTCTTCGGACGGCAGTGCCGAGCCGAGTCCGAGGGCGAGCAGCTCACCGGTCTGGGCGTCGTCGAGCAGCGACAGCCCGCCGACGGGTGCCTCCGGTGTCCCGGTCAGGGCGGCCAGCGCGGTCCGCAGGTGGCCCAGGAACCGGCGCAGTTGCGTCCTGGTGTAGTGGCCGGCGGGGAAGGTCGCGACCAGCTCGGCGGCGTCGTCGCCGGCGCTCGCCCGGAAGGCGATGCGCACGACGTTCCCGGACGACGACGCCGGTGCCGTCGCATCGGTGTCGTGGCTGAACTCCAGCAGGACGGCCGGGGCGTCGCCCGGCCGGTCCGCCGGAGCGGTGTGGTGCGACAAGGAGTGTTCCAGCGAACCGTGGGTGGCGGACAGAAGCCCGGCGCCGGACTGGTCGTCTCGTACCGTGAGCAGAACCGGCATCCCGGCCTCCCCGTTTGAGGCTGAGCCGACAACCAGCCGGAGCCTGGCGGTGTAACGGGTCACGGTCACCGCCAGAGCGGCGAGGCCGACTGTCAGAGGGGTGACCCCGTGCTCGCGGGCCGTACGGCCGATCGCCGTGCGAAGAGAGGCGTTCACCGTCAGCCTCACCGTGGCCCTCCGCCCGCCCGGGGCGGGGCCGCCTCCACCGAGGCCGAGCGGGCGCTCGGAGAGGGCGGCACGGATCTCCTCGCTCCACTTCCGGGCCGCTTCTTTCCGGTCGGTGGCCCGTACGGAGGGGTCGGGGATGCCGGAGGACGGCGATGACATCGGAGCTCTTTCTGCAGCGGTCGGCACGAACGGCTGTGGGCCTCAGTCGGCCAGCGTCATCGTCAGGTGAATGCGGTCGGTGCCACCCGCGTTGTAGGCGGAGTGGTGGCGAAGGGTGTTGAGGATATGGATCCGGCCGTCGGTCGGTACGTGGTAGGTGTGACCGCTGCGGAACAGCAGCCGACTGTCCTCGTTTGTCCGGATCGCCATATGCGCGACCCGGGAGGCGTCCGTGTGCATGTGGTAGATCTCGCCCGGGTGCAGGGTGACCAGGCGCATGCGGCCGGGACGGAACGGCAGGCTCTTGAAGACCTCGTGGAAGTAGGTGTCCCTGAGATCTTCGTTGAAGACGGAGAACTCCGACTCCTCGAAGTACTTCTCACCTGTCTCCTGGTTGAACTGGCCGTTGCCGGCGTCACGCCACGGGTCCTCGGCGTTCACGCGGTGGGTCAGACCGAGTCTGCGCAGCCGGTCCTCGGGGTTGCCGGACAGTGGCATCGGCACTCGCTCGACATACTGCCGGTAGGCGTTGAGAAGCTTGTCGTAGCTGAACCCGAGGCCGGGGACGACCTCTACCAGTTCGGGATCGGTCGTGGTGAGGGGGGCGACGGACATGGATGTCTCCTGTTTTCTCCGAGTCTGAACCCGGTAGGGGTACGAAGGCTGAGCCTGCTGGACAGGCCGTCAGGTGAAGGCGCGGCAGCCGAACTAGGTGGTGACCGCCGGGCCGGTTGGAGCCGAGGGCGAGGTGCGCAAGGCCCAGGCGACGACAGGGCGGCTCAGGAAACCGACCGCGAGGAACACGGCGCTGAGCAGGATCCAGCCGGGCGGCCCCAGGCCGAGGGCGAGCGCGCCCAGGACCACGGGGGCGAGGGCCTCGGCCACGCCGCCGCCGAGCCCGAAGATCCCGGAATACTGGCCCTGCGCGTGTGGTGCCGCCAGTCCGAAGGAGTACTCCATCGCGGCGGCCGAGTGCCACAGTTCACCGAGTGTGTAGACGGCCGTCGCGGTCAGCAGCAGTGCGGCGGACACCCAGGTGGACGGCTCTTTCGCCGCCAGCATCAGACCGAGCCCTGCGGCGATCGCGATGCCCGCCCAGCGCATGCGCCGACCGGCCGACTCTGAATCGTTGACGTTCCTGCTGACGACCACCTGGAGGGTGATGACCAGGACCGTGTTCAAAATGAGCACTCCGGACACCAGCCAGCGGGGCGCCTCGGTGTGATCGACGATCCACAGCGGCAGCAGGAAGGTGGGCACCGCGAAGTGCAGTGACATCAGGCCGTTGAGGATGGTCGCGGCCAGGTAGGGGCGGTCCCGCAGGGCCTCCCAGCGGCCGTTCAGCGGCGGCGTCGGCACCGGGGCCGGCCGGGGAAGGCGCCGCAGCACCATCGCGCATCCGGCGAACGACAGTGCCCGGCCGACCACCAGCGTCAGATAGGCGGGCGCGGTGTCGAACTGGATGGCCACACCCGCGGCCAGCGCGCCGAGTGCCACGGCCAGGTTCGTCGCGGCCCGCAGATAGGCCCGGAACCCGGCCGGATCGTTCCCGCTGAAGCCGCGGATCAGCGGGGCCTTACTCGACTTGTCCGCCGCGAACACCACGCCGATGAGCATGGAGACCAGCAGGTAGGACCAGAATGTGTCGACCAGCAGGTAGCACCCCATGAACAGGGTGCCAAAGACCATGACGGCGATCTGTGTCTCCCGTGCCCCCCAGCGGTCGGCGACCTTGCCGCCCAGCACCCCGGCCACCAGGCCGACCATCGCTCCGGCGAACAGGCCGAACGCCACCTCCGACATCGGCAGATGAACGACGCGTGTGAAGTACAGCACACTGGAGGACATGAACATCCCACTGCCGAGGGCGTCCACGAAGATCGACGTGGCCAGCGTGCGGCGCGGACCGCGATCCGGCAGCAGCCGGTGGGCGAGTGACCGCCGCCGGGGAGGCGTCTGGGCGGCCTTGCCTCCGGTCACTGCCACATCTGGTCCCGGAAGTCGGCGTCCGGCCGGAGAACCTCATGATGCCAGGCACGCAGGAGCCGGCCGCTGACATTCGGCGGCGCCACGACGAGTCGCTCGTCGAACCAGGCGCGCACCGCGGCGAACCGGGCCCGCAACTCCTCGTCGTCGGCGGCTGAGACCAGCACCTGCCCCATACGATGATTGGTGCTGTCAATGCCGGCGGAGAAGCGCTCACCCACCGGGAACTCGACCCGGGCGAACTCCACGCCGGGCAGTTCGCGCAGCTCGGCGGGCGAGGGACAGCCGAAGACGACACCGGACCGGCCCTGGAGATAACTGGTGCCGATCAGCTCGGGACGGTACGTGATGTCGGCCCGAGGGGGACGGCCAAGCGCGCAGAACAGCGCAGCCTCCCCAAGGTTCACCCCGAACTTGGCCAGCACCTGTTCGTCGATCAGCGCTCCGCCGCCGCGGGCCGCGCATTCGCTGAAGGTCAGCCGGCCGGTCTCCGGGTCGTGGAACAACTCCATGTGAAACACGCCGTTTCGCAGGCCGAGTGCGTTCAGCGCCCGGCGCACGACTGGTTCGGCGCGCTCGTACGCCCACTCCTCGGTCTTGCGGTCGAAATGCCGCATCCACAGCGGCTGCTGCTCGTCGATCGTGACGAGACACGGACTGCCGTAGCGGCCGACGGCCAGGAATCGCAGCGAACCGTCGTACAGGAAGCCGTCGGCGATCCACTCCTCACCGCCGATGTACTCCTCCAGGACGAAGGTGCGCTGCGGCAGGCGGTCCTCACGGTAGCGGCGGCTCAGCTCGCCCAGTCGCTCCAGGCCGTCGACGACCGTGGTACGGACGGTGCCCGCGCCGGCGACCGGCTTGAGCACGGCACGCTCATACTCCCACGCGGTGATGGCGGAGACGTCGTGCACATCCTCGATCACGGTGACGCGGGCCGTGGGTATCCCGGCCTCGGCCACCCGGCGCTTCTGCAGGGACTTGTCCCTGAAGTACACGGCGGTCGACGGGTCGATGGCGCGGCAGCCGAGAAAGGAGGCGAGCAGACCGGCGGTCACCAGCGCCCACTCGTCCGAGGTCTGCACGGCGTCGAAGGGGGTGTCCGCGAGCCCGGCCCGGTGCAGGGCCATCAGAATGGCCTCGGGGTTCTTCTGCTCCTCCACCCTCAGCACGGTGATTTCGGCGGGAACCTCGGCGAGACCGTAGTCGTAGCCGCCGAACCCCCACACCAGAACGGCGTCCACGCCGTGGCGCACGCACGCCTGCATCACATATTTGTCAGTGCCCAACAGCAGCACCCGGGGTCGGTGTTCGGCTTCTGTCACCTGGTAGACCTCATCCTTCAGCGCCTGGATGGCGTGGTGGTCGGCACGGATCGCGCCCAGCTCGGGAGCCGCCATGAAGATACGCAGCGGGCTCGTCAGCAGGTCGGCGGTGGGCCGGATCCGTTTGCCCGGGCCCAGCTTGACGCTGACCAGGTGGACGCTGGGGAGCGCGGAGATTCGGTCGACCGCCGCCTGGTCGACAGAGGCGACCAGGCCGTCCTGCTCGGTTCGGGTGTTGTGAACCGCGGCGGCCTGCCGCCGGGAGTACACGCGCCCGGCGTACCGGGTACGGAAGTCCCGTGGGCGGGCGTAGGCCAGCGCGGTCAGATCGGCCTGATTGGCACCCAGGCACATGTCGTGGAAGCCAGGGTTCATGTTGCCGTTGAGCCGGGCGCCGATCTCCACCAGGGCCGGGCCGTCGGGCGTCATGATGACCTCGGCGTGCGCCGGGCCGTGCTGGATCCCCAGGGCGGCGAGCACCGTGCCGACATAGGCGATCAACTCGGGTACCGGTTCCTCGCCCGGGTCGAGGAGCACATCGAGCTCGTAGATATTCCTGCCGTCCGGCAGGATCCGCTTCTCGTACTCCCAGACACCGCAGACGTAATGCCCCCCGTCCACGCTGACGGTGTCCACGATGTACTCGGTGCCTTCGAGGAACGACTGCACCAGGGCCTCGGTGTTACGCCGGTCGAAGATGTCCGTGGAGCCGAGCACCGAGCGGGCGGCCGCCTCGACTTCGGCCGCGTCGTGGCAGCGGTAGACATGATCGGTGGACGCTGAACTGAGTGGTTTCACGACAACTGGATAGGAGCCCCCGCGCTCCGCCCAGTTGACGAGGAGTTCCGGCTCCGAGCTCTTGAACTGACGGGCGCAGCGGATGCCGGCTGCCCGCAGTGTCCTGGCCATCTCGTACTTGTCACGGCGAGCGCCGGACAGCGCCGTGCCGTTGGTGGCCAGGCCGAGGCGCTCACTGAGCGCGTCGGCCAGCGGGACTCCGGGCTCCTGGCCGGCCAGGACGGCCACGGGGCGCAGGGCCGCGATGGCCTCGACGGTTCGCTCCAGGGCCGCGTCGCCCTCGCAGTGAAAGTGATCGCGATAGGCGGTGGGGTCCGGTGCGAGCATGGACGCCATCGGCTCCGCGGTGCTGTGAACATGCACGACCTCGATACCGAGCCGGGCGAAGGCCGGGGGCAGGAAGGTGCCGGTGGAGTAACCGTCCACGATCACTGCGGGCCCGGCAACCGGTGAGTGGGGCAGGTCGGAGGTCATCGGTTCCATCACTCTCTGTCACAGGGCGCGAGGGGCGGTGCGAGTCGATCGACTATGCGGTCGGCCAGCCGATGTCATTGGCGGCGGCGAGCACGACGGCGCTCGCCGGGTTCGGGCCGGGCCAGCCGATGCCGCCGTCGAGGCGGGCCACGGTGAGGGTGGCGAGGCCGATTACGGCGAGTACGGCAGGTACACGGACAGCACGGATGAACTTCCTCATGGCATCCCCCTGGGAGAAAGGTCTGAAGGTGATCGCGGAAGCCGGAGGCATTTCGCGTTGCCTAGGAAGTTAATACAGGTATCCCGGCCAGACAATAACTTGTCAGAAATTTGGCAACAAGGCTAGGAAAGCCTTTCGGCGGGTGTTCTGGGGGCAAAAGGGATGACCGGAACCGGTCGGTGGGAGACGTTAAGGATTCAGGTTGCGAAATGGTCCGGCTCCGGGCAGGGGCGACACAAAAGCGATGGTGGTCTCGGGATTCGTGCTGGCATGCTTCCCCCATGCTGATTAGGGAAGCCACCACGGCGGACTGGCCTGCCATTTGGTCTTTCTTCCGCGAGATCGTCAGCGCGGGGGAGACGTTCACCTACCCGGTCGACCTCAGCCAGGAGGAGGGACGCGACTGGTGGCTCTTGCCGCCGCCGAACCGGACGGTCGTCGCCGTCGATGACGTCGGCACGGTCCTGGGTACGGCAAAAATGAACAACAACCATCTGGGCAACTCCGCGCACATCGCGAGCGCCAGCTACATGGTGGACCCCGCCCACGCGGGACGCGGTGTGGGCCGGGCGCTGTGCGAGTACACGATGGAGTGGGCGCGTGCGGAGGGCTACCGGATAATGCAGTTCAACGCGGTCGTGGATACGAACACATACGCGGTGAAGCTGTACCAGTCCCTTGGTTTCGAGGTGCTGGGCACGATTCCAGAGGGTTTCCGCCACCCGGCGCACGGCTATGTCGGGCTGCACATCATGTGCCGTGCGCTCTGACACGTCCTTTCGGCGTACGCCGCCCCCGTCACCGAAGCCGCCGGTGTCGCCGCACGAGCTCACGACACCGGGGGACACGCGCTCTTTCCACCGGGCGCGGTCGAGGCCGAGGCGGGGAGGTTCCTCTCCTCGCCGTCCACCAGTAAGCCCTTGATCACGGCGGTCTGACCGCCGAGGGTGCGGACGGCGAGCATGTCGCGTATCGGGAGGTCAATGCCCAGTTCCTCCCCGAGGTGGGAGGTGACCCGGGTGATGAGGAGGGAGTCGCCGCCGAGATCGAAGAAGTCCGAGTCGTCGGTGAGGGCGGTCCCGCCGAGGAACCGGGTCCAAGCACGGGTCACCGCGTCACACACGTCCGCGGGCGCGCTTGCCGCCCCCTCCGCCTCGGTCGTCACGGGCACCTGAGGACCTGTCGGGGCGGCGGGCCGGGAGGGCAGGGCCACCGCCTCCGGTGCGATCCGGCTCGGCCCGGCGAACGGATAGCCGGGCAGGCGCACCCGGCGGCCCTCGCCACACAGCACGGCCGGGTCGATCGGCTGCCCCAGGGTCCAGAGCGTCCCCAGCGCCGTCAGCGGTCCCCCACCGGGGGTTTCGGCGCGAGCCGGGGAGAGCGGGACGGCGGTCAGCCCGGCGGCCTCCGCCAGTGCCGACAGGGTCCGGCCCGGACCGACCTCGACAGTGACGGCCCCGGGGTGGAGCTCGGCGATCGCGGCGAGCGCATCGCCGAACCGGACCGTGTGGCGGGCCTGCTCGGCGAACATGCCGGGATCGATCTCTGCCCCGCTGGGGATGATCTGCCCGGTGGTGTTGGCCGCGAGCGGCAGGGACGGCCGCCCCAGCCCGATGCCGGACAGTTCCTCGCGCAGTTTCGGTACGGCGGGCTCGATCAGGACGGAGTGGAAGGCGTGGCTCGTCCGCAGCCGCCGGGAGAAGACCCGGTCTCCGAGCCAGGACTGGAACGCCTCGACCGCTTCGGCCGATCCCGCCACCACACAGTTGTCCGGGCCGTTGGCCGCGGCCGGTTCCAGTCCGGCGCCCGACTCGGCCACCAGTTTCCGAGCCTCCGACTCGCCGCAGCCCAAAGCGAGCATCGCACCGGGCGGGCAGTCCCGCATGGCACGCCCGCGGGCGGTCACGAACCGGACGGCGCCGGGCAGGTCGAAGATCCCGGCGAGACAGGCCGCGGTGATCTCTCCAAGGCTGTGCCCGAGGAGCGCGGCGGGGGTGACGCCGAGCCCGGTCAGAGCGGTGGCCGCGGCGTACTCAAGGGCGAAGAGCGCGGGCTGGGCGAGCTCCGTCGCCTCAAGTTCCACGGCGGGGAAGCCGGTGTCCAGCAGCGCGTGGCGCAGCGTGGCCGCCAGCTCAGGGGCGAAGACGCTGAGGCAGGCGTCAAACGCGGCGGAGAAGCCGGGCAGAGCCGCGGCGAACGGCAGAGCCATGCCCGGCCGCTGGGCGCCCTGGCCCGGCAGCAGGAAAATCACCGGAGCCGGCCCCCCGGCGGGACGGGTGCCGCGCACCACCGCCGTGCCCTCGGCAAGGCGTTCGGCGATCTCGGCACCGGTGCGTCCGGACACCGCCAGACGCTGGGGCAGCTCGGCGCGGCCGGTGGCGAGGGTGTGGGTGATGTCGTCCAGGCCGGATCGATCCCCGGCCAGATACGCGCGAAGTCGCGCGGCGGACCTGTCGAGGGCCTCAGGGGTGGCGGTGGACAGCAGGACCAGCCGCTCGCGCTCCTCGGCGGCCCGGGGAGCAGGGGTGGGTTCCGGTGCCTGCTCGATGACGACGTGGGCATTGGTGCCGCCGATGCCGAATGAGCTGACACCGGCGCGCCGGGGCTCGGCGCCGGTCCACGGGCGGGTTTCGGCGGGGACGAACAGCGGGGAGCCGTCCGTCTCCAGCAGGGGGTTGATCCTGTCGAATCCGGCCACGGGTGGCAGGATCCCGTCCTTCACCACCATCAGTGCCTTGATCAGTGAGGCTAGGCCCGCCGCGGCGTCCAGGTGGCCGGGACGTGCGCCCATGCCGTTGAGCGCGGCGGAGGCCGCGGACCATTCAATGGGGTCGCCGACCCGCGTCCCGGTGGCGTGCGCCTCCAGGTAACCGAGAGACGTGGCATCCACGTCCGCGGCACGGAACGCCGCCCGGATCACGGCTTCCTGGCCGATGGCGGATGGCGCGCTGTATCCGGCCTTGGCCGCGCCGTCGTTGTTGATCGCGGTACCGAGGATCACCCCGTACGGAGGCGGCCCGTCGGCTAGGGCGTCCGCCAGCGGGCGCAGCACCACGCAGGTCGCTCCGGAGCCGGGGATCGCGCCGTCCGCGTTCTTGTCGAAGGGCCGGCAGACGCCCGAGGCGGACAAGATGCCGCCCGGCACATGACGGTATCCGGCCTGCGGAAAGCCGACCGCCGCGGCGACCACCACGGCTTGGTCGCAGTCGCCGTTGAGGAGCGCCTGGACCGCCATGTGGAGGGCGACGAGCGAGGAGGAACAGGCGGTCTGCACACTCAGCGCGGGGCCGGTCAGACCGAGTTTGTAGGCGATGCGGGTGGCCAGGTAGTCCGGCTCGGTGCCGCGCAGGGCCTGTTCGAGCGTCGAGGAGTCCAGCGCGCCGCCTGCCAGCATGCTGCGCATGTATGCGCTGCCGCTGGCGGAGGCATAGACACCGGTGGTGATTGAGCCGTCGCGCGGGCTCCTTCCCGCGTCCTCCAGCGCGGCCCAGGTGACCTCCAGCATCAGTCGGGCCTGCGGATCCATCAACTCGGCGTCGCGCGCGGTGACCTGAAAGAGTTCGTTGTCGAAACAGTCGGAGCCGGACAGATATCCGCGGACCGGAACATAGTTGGGATCATTGATCAGATTCCGCGGCACCTTGGCCTCGGTCAGCTCGTGCTCGGTGAAACGTCTGGTCAGCACCTGGCCGGCCTGGACGGCCGCCCACCACCGGTCGATGTCGTCGCCGCCGGGGAACCGGGCGGCCATGCCGGTGACGGCTATGTCGAAGGAGCGGTCGCGCGTCATCTCACCGCCTCCCCGCTGGTTCGGTGGTGGCCGGCTCGTGGCGGCTCGGTTCGTCGCTCGATCGCCGGCGGACCGGGCAGAGCGGTGACGGGCTTCTTCATGTTTCCCCGCGAGGTGTGTATCAGCCAATAGGCGCGATTAGGCAATTGATTTCCTGAAAAATGGCAAAATCAAGCTGAAACTGCTCTGGCCCTGATTCGCTTCATGAGGTCCAGGGCGAGTGCCCCGGCGGTCAGCGTGATGAATCCGGTACCGGTCAGCACCGTGCCGGTCCATCCGTAGGAGCTGTAGGCGGAGGCGGCGGCCAGCGAACCGATCGCGCCACCGCCGAATGACGACAGCATGAAGACGGTGTTCAGACGTGCGACCTTCCTCTCGCCCAGCACCAGGACTCTTGCCTGGTTGGCAACCTGACTGCTGCTCGCGCCCAGGATCAGCAGATTGCCGCCGATGACGAGCGCGGCCATCGAGTCGCCCAGGAATCCGAACAGGGCGAAGGACGCGATGACGCAGCCCAGTGCCCAGGTGCTGACCGAGGTCGGTCCGTGCCGGTCGTTGAGCCGGCCCGCGTACGCGGAGAGCAGCGCGGCGGGCAGGCTGTAGAGGCTGAACAGCCCAGCGAAGGCGGGTCCCTGATGGAAGGGGGGCGCGGCCAGGTGGAAGGAGAACGTCGCCCAGAAGGTGCTGAAAGCGGCGAACACCGTCGCCCCCAGGAAGGCGGAGAGACGCACTTCGCGGTGGGCTGCGAGCAGGCCGGGAAGTGTGGCCAGCAGTTTCATATAGGACAGCGGTGCTCCCCCCCCGCTCAGCCGTTCCGGCATACGGCGCGGGAGCGTCAGGAGGAGGGCGCCGGTCATCGCGGCGGCCACCAGATATGCCACCCGCCAGTTGCCGCTGGCGTCCGATACGGCCCCGGAGAGCGTGCGGGACAGCGTCGAGCCGAGGGTCAGCCCAAGGCCGACGAGGCCGACGACATGACCGCTCCGCTCCGGGCCCGCCAGGGCGGCGGCGACCGGTGTGATGACCTGCGGCAGCACGGTGGTCGTGGAGACGGCGAGTGTCGCGACGGTGAGCGTGACCAGGTTGGGCGCCGCGGCGGCGACGAGGAGTCCTCCACAGGTCAAGGCGAGCAGGGTGGTTGTCAGTCGGCGCACATTGGCGGTGTCGGCGAGCGGCACGATAAGGAGGATGCCGATGGCGTAGCCGATCTGAGCGGCCGAGGCGATGAGTAGCCCTGTGTCAAGCCGCCGCCAGTTGATCTTGTCTGAGCAGGGCCTGGAGGGCTCCGTGCTTGGCGGGATCGTAGGCCACACCGT